>JBNKGN010000095.1:0-10224 GCA_050289845.1 Crocinitomicaceae bacterium
GCCATAATTTACCTGAATAAAGTACTTGATTTTTCCCCTGACGATGATCTTGCACTTTTGGACATTGGCTTTTGTTATCTTGCAGAAGAAAATTATAACAAAGCAGAAGAGGTTTTTTCTCATGTTATTAAAAACTCACCTGATAATCAGGAGGCATACCACCAAAGGGCAGTGACACGATTTGAACTGAAGAACTACAACGGTACAGTAGCCGATATTGACAAATCCATTGCTTCGGTGAATTTACGTCCCGACATGGAATTGACATGGAACGCCATTGCAGCTCCTATCGATCTGGAAGGATATGGTTTTATGTTATTGAATCCCGAAGCTGTTGGTATGAGTAATATTCGCTATCGTGGAGATACGGCCTATTTCGATGCATATCTTCAAGCGTATCCAGAAGTACGACTCGATACACAAGGGGTAACGTCACTTCCGTTGCCAAATTTGACTGATTTTGTCGTGGCGGAAGGCTTCGATATTAAAATGGATATTAATGCCACCTACGACTCTCTAAGCACCCTTCTTTCGCGTAACATTTCAGGGATCACTACGGATGTGAAAGGAAGAGAAGTGATTTTCGGTGATGTGGCTATTTACGGAGCCGCTGACCAAAAATTACACATTCAATTGCAATTCAGCGGCAAGAAATCTGGAGTTATTTATCTGACGGGGACACCTCAATTCGATGCGGAGAAACAACAAATTTCCTTTCCGGATCTCGAATTTGATATCGACACAAAAAGTGCCCTGCTAAAAAGTGCAAAGTGGCTCTTCGACAAAAAAATCACCACGATGATTCGCGAATCTGCGAACATGGAACTTGCGTCTTATCTCGAAGAATTTAAAGGAACCATTGACGAAAGTCTCAACGGTGAAGTGGATAAGGGCGTTTATATGAATGGAAAAGTCGACACCATTCTCATTGACTTCATTTATCCACGTGAAGACGCATTGTATATGCGGGTTTCGTCCAAAGGCAATTTAGGGATTCAAATGTAGTCATCGGTTGACCATGTGTGCTGCTAATTTTGGAAAGCACGCATAGAGTGCATCTGCCAGCGTTTTGTCCTCTATCACATCGTTGATTGCTGTGTGCATACAGCGCAACCATTCATTTTTTGCCTCTTCAGTAATTGCATGCGGTAAATGACGCATCCGCATTCTCGGATGTCCATGATTTTCCGTGTAAATTTGCGGTCCTCCAAGAAATTGTGTTAAAAATTGAAGTTGTTTCTCCCGAATAATATTCTTATCTGTCTGAAATAAATCGCCAATAATTTCGTTCGAAAAAGCAAGATCGTAGAACTTATCTACGATTGCTTGAAGCCTCTCCGGTCCAATATTTGAATATAATGTTTCCATAAAGTTCGACGAACGCTTTTAACGCGTTTCAGAATTTTAATTGTTTGATTATCTTTGAAAAGAACAACTATGACAAAAGTAGCGTTTCTCCTTATTACGTTGCTGCTAACAGCTCCTGTATTTTGCCAACACAAAGTAGGCAAAGACGGCGAGAATATGAACAGTTGTGAAGGCGCCATCAACATCTTCGAAAACGGCGATTTTCAAATGCAGTTTACGGGCGATAGTGACAATTCGTTTTCTGCCTACCCTTCTCTTAGCACTATTGACTCCAAAAATACCCTTTGGTGTTCTTATATAGCAGGAGAAAATGGTACCGTAAAATTAAATGCGCACGTAGAAAAAGGATTCCTTCAAATGGTGGTATTCCAGCAGGACTTTGACGATATCTGCGGTGAGATTTCCATGGGCGTTGCGGAAATTAAACGGATGCTCATTTCAAAAAGTTATTCGAGTGTTGGTTTGCGTAAAAACGTGGATGCCAATCACCTCTACTCCCTGCATTTGGAAGCGGGTGAAAAAATCTACGTGCTATTTGCTACCGATCCGGAAGAACACAAACTTCTTGATTTGAATTGGGAGTTTATCCCAGACGAAATCAGCGACGAACAAGAGGTAATAGTCGATCGTCGAAACGATGATTTCGCGCCGACACTTTCTTTTTCTGTAAGAGACAGCGAAACAGGACTGCCTATTGTTGCCGCTCTGGTGATTGAAGGAAATCGTGAGATCGCAGGGATGTATACAGGTTCGGACTTTTATTTTAATGTAACACGCAACACGGATTTGGTGGTAAGTTGTGATTTGGAAGGGTATTTTTTCCACGACAGCGTCTACGACGTCAATAGTTTTGAGAATCAAGAAATTCAAATTTTATTGGAGCGCGTCTCTTCGGGAAAGAGCATTCAAATTGAAGAAATCCAATTTATTCCAGGCACCAGCGAAATTATGAAAAGTTCGGAGCCAAAATTGCGGCGTCTGAAGGACTTTTTAGCGCTCAATTCTGACTTGGAAGTTGAAATTCAGGGACACGTATTTTCCATGGGAGATAACTCATTCACGGGGCAAAAGCTTTCAGAAGCGCGGGCAAAACGCGTAATGAAATACCTCACGGATAATGGCATCGATCGTTCGCGATTGGAAGCTGTAGGCTATGGAAATACTCGCCCGATTTATCCTGAACCGTTGCGCACTTATCAGGAGCAGGCCAATCGACGCGTGGAAATTCTGATAAAATAGGGCAAAAAAAATCCCGGAGACTATGCCCTCGGGATCCTTCAATCATTTTTTTCGATTAAAGCGTCATGATGTCTTTTTCCTTGATTTCTACAAGGTCATCAATTTTCTTAGTGAAGCTATTTGTGATGTTTTGGATTTCCGCTTCTGCATCTTTTTGCAAATCTTCAGACAACCCATCATCTTTCAAGCTTTTCACCATATCAATAGCATCTTTTCTGTTGGAACGAATTCCTACTTTCGCATTTTCAGCTTCGGCTTTCGCACGTTTCACCAAATCACGTCTACGGTCCTCTGTCAACGCTGGAATGCTAATAATCAACATTTCACCATTGTCTTGAGGAGCAAATCCCAAATTGGAATTGATAATGCCTTTCGCCAATTCTCCAAGCATTGCTTTCTCCCAGGGTTGAACCGTTAGCGTTCGTGCGTCCATAACGCCAATATTGGCAACCTGCTGAATGGGTGTCGGTGTTCCGTAATAATCCACCATTACACTGTGTAACATGGCTGGAGCCGCCTTTCCTGCTCTAATTTTCAGCAATTCCGTTTCCAGGTGCTCTATTGTTTTCGTGCTCGACGATTTAAACTCGTCATAGACCATTGCTAATTCTTCCGTCATCGCGTTTATTTTAATTTCGAACGATCGTTCCAACTTGTTCTCCCGAAAGTACTTTGTACAAGTTCCCAGGGGTGTCCATGTCAAAAACGATAATTGGTAGGTTATTTTCTTTACACAAAGTGAATGCTGTCATGTCCATCACCTTCAATCCTTTTCCGTAAGCGTCATCAAAACTAATGGTATCGTACTTGGTAGCGCTTGGATCTTTTTCTGGATCAGCTGTGTAAATACCATCGACACGTGTTCCTTTTAAGATCACATCTGCATTGATTTCAATAGCACGTAAGGAAGCCGCGGAATCTGTCGTAAAAAATGGATTTCCCGTTCCTGCTCCGAAAATAACCACGCGTCCTTTTTCTAAATGGCGCACTGCTTTTCTTCGAATAAACGGTTCCGAGATCGCTTTCATTTCAATCGCGGATTGCAAACGTGTTTCCACTCCAACGGATTCAAGTGCCGCCTGCAACGCCATCGAGTTGATCATCGTCGCGAGCATTCCCATGTAATCTCCGTGGGTGCGATCCATTCCACCTTCCTCTGCCTGAACACCTCTGAAAATATTTCCACCACCAATTACGATGGCTATTTCCACGCCCAATTCATGCATTGATTTGATTTGAGCGGCATAACTCGCCAATCGATTGTTGTCAATCCCAAAGGCCTTATCACCCATTAGCGACTCTCCACTCAACTTAAGAAGGATCCGTTTGTACTTCATTTTCAGATTTTAGAAACCGAGCAAATATAGCGAAATTGCGCCTACGAAGAACCGAGAAGTCTGGGCAAATTTATGGAACCCAATCCATCAATTCTTAAATCAATTCATATTCATTACGATACACCCGTCAAATCCCCACAAGTTTCCGGTTTTCCATTTTGTGCCTTAATTTCGAATAAAGTTCAACACCGTTTCCAAATATGTGGGGATTCCTAATTTGGTTGGAACCTCCGAATGATCAGATCCAGCAACACGAACGGCTGTTTTTGTTGTCCCGGAATAATTCGCAAAAATCAATTCACCATTCTCAATTTCAATGTATGAATCATCAATACCGTGCATCCACAAAAGCGGACACGTGACATCCTTAATTTTTTCGGCATTGGGGAACTCCAAAGTCGTCACGAAACCTGAACTGACGTTGATAAGTGTCGAAGAATGCACCAAATTTTCAACCGAAGCCAAGGGGGATTCAATGATCAACTTCGAAAATTTAAAATCACTGCGATACGCCGCTCGATCAATCGCAGGAATTGCTCCCAAACTATATCCGTAACAAATGGTTTGGTCGGGATTTGCTCCTTGCGCCTTCAACCAATCAATCGCCGCATTTGCGTCTTCGTATAGCCCTTGTTCAGTCGATGTGCCTTCCGACATACCGTAGCCTCGATAATCAATCATAAAGACACTATAATTGTATTTCCCACCAAGGTTGGCTAATAAGGAAGCACGATCGAAGTAGGCGTCCATGTGCAGGGACTGTCCATGAAAATAAAGAATTACAGTATCGGATGCCATCGTGCTTACATCTCCAATATACACTCCGTAAATTGTGTGTGTCGTTTCGTTAGCGAGATCTTCCGAAGTTAAAGTAACGAAAGTGTAATGGGCTGCATCCGCAAACATCGAAGCATCGAGATCCAATTCGTTCGAACCAGTGTAATTTTCAAACGCATACGCTTCTAGTTTTTCAGAGGGAAATGCCAAACTGTCGAGCACTATTTTTTTACAGGAGATTAGCGTTAGAAGAACTCCCGCGAAGAGCAAATACTTTTTCATTTTTTATCTTTTTTAATGCCAATATTCTTACGAAAACCGAAATAAAATCCCGTTGCACCATACGATCCTATGAGACTTTTGTATGGCACGAACGCCGTTGCATTGCTCACATACGGTGCGAGAAACTTAATTTCAGTAATGATTTGGTAACGGTTCTTCTTCGCTTTGAAAACATGGCCAATCTGCGGACTAAAAAGCACATGAGATTGTTGTGGTTGGTCCAGCGCCATCGTACGCGATAATTCAAAATAGTTGTTGACTCCCAGATAGAAATAGCTGCGATTTTCACCGTAATTCCAATAAGCATTGAGATCGACTACGGGCCAAAATTTGGCTTCTTTGGTACTCGGAGAAAACACAAAATTACCGCCTGCTGAAGCACTTAGATTGGGCCAATAACTCTTTTGATTCAAAATTTTACGTGTTACCCCAAAATCGATTTGTGCATCACCGAAAAGTAAGGCTGTGGTGTGCAAACCTCCAAAAGCCGTGGTAACACTATCGACACCATAACCTACTTCGATGGCGCTTAATGGGACGGGAATTGGAGCACCCGCAAATTCTATAATCGGCCCGCCGAAATTGCCCCCAACAGACCACTGTTTTTTCTCCAAAGGCTCCACAAAACGCGCAGGAGCACAACTCGCGACCATCACGGTGACGAGAAGCAAATAATACCATTTAAACATACTTGAAAATACGGTTTTCCTTTGAATAAAACGTTCTCCTCAGTGCCAGAGTTTTGAACAGCCGTTTCAGTTCTAAAGAATCCCGAGTGTTTGAAAGGATGGAGAGATCACTTGATTCGGATTCTCGCCAAACCAATCGGCGATCACGTCTGCATACACATTTCTAAAATCTATTTGATACGACACATCGCCATCATCCAGGTTCATTAAATCAGGTGCATCGTTAAAAACGCCTGGCTTCTTTAGAGCTCCAGAAATAAGAAAAAGGTTGTTTGCTTTGCCATGATCTGTTCCGGCCGATCCATTTTCCTTCACTCTCCGACCAAACTCCGAAAACGTCAAAATCAACGTATTCTTCATTTCTCCTGCCTTTTCCAGACTGCGCACTAGAGCGTATACCGATTCCGAATAATCTTCCAGGAGCGCGTCTTGTTGTCTTCTTTGGTTCACGTGCGAATCGAATCCGTTGTGTGAAACATAATATACTTGCGTACTAAACCCTGATTGGATGAACTGTGCTACCTGCCCCAAAGATTTTCCCAATTGCGAATTCGGAAAGGTGAAATTGTTCGTTCTAACCGTATGCTTCTCTGAAATATATTGAGCGCTTTGATTGGTTTGAATGAGCGTTTTGTTGAGATATCCTTGATTGTCTTCACTCAATTCCGTGTTTCCCGCAGCTGCAATGACATCTTTAAAATAATTTCCTCGAAGGGCATTGTAGAGGGTATCTGAATGCTCGACGGCCAATCCATTTCGAAGTTGCCCTCTCATACTCAACGATAGATGACCGTCCAATTCCAACATTGCATGACTGGACAAACATTTCGCATCCATGTACCTACCCAACCAGCCTGTTTTTGAATACACGTCCGAAGCAACTCCCGTTTGCCAAATATCCATCGAGCGAAAGTGGGATCGATTGGGATTCGGATAACCAACGGAATTCACCACAGACACCAGACCTTCATCGTACAACTTTTTAAAGGCTGTCATGCTGGGATTGAAGCCGAGCAGCTCGTTGATTTTTAGCGCTTCATTTTTTGGGACAGCCAATTTAGGACGCAGATTGAAGTAGACATCGTTTTCGATAGGAATTACCGTATTTAACCCGTCATTCCCCCCAGATAATTGGATGACGATCAATTTTTTAATCGAAGCGTTTCCATTGGAGCCAAGCAATTCCATTCCGCGTAGAAACTCCGGAAGAAAAAAGGTTCCTACTGCTCCAAGTGCTGTATTTCTGATAAATTTCCTTCTATTCATAGCTTTCGGGTTTAGACCAGTTGATAATCGGGTAATGAAATAAGCTGAATGACTTCCTCGTATTTCGATTGGAAATTTTTCTCAGCCAAAAAGCGCTCCAATTGCGGCGATATTTTGTTGTTAAAGAATAGTTCTTTGAAATCCGCCGTAGCGTTCTCCTCGAAAAAAAGTTGCCAATTATAAGTGAAACCCAATTTCTTCGAAAACTTGTTTTGCTTCGCGCCGTCATTTGGATCGCTATCGTAATCGGGCTTAAAACTGACATCGATCGTCGCGTTGGTTAGAATAACACTTGGCAGCCGCAGACGTAAGGGCAAACTATTTGAATCGATCCATTCCTTATCCGTGCGCCAACCTTTCACATTCGGCGGATGAAACAAAACCTGATCAAACATGCGTTGTACAATCAACCATGACTTGTCATTCTCCGCATCAATTTTAAACAAGCGCGCCAATCCAACGAAAAATTCAATGGGCGATTTAATTTTTGCTTGAATCATTTCCTCAGCATAGAACCAATCAGCGTTTGCTATGTGCAGAATTCCCGTCTTTATATCATACTCGCTCGTGTACAGGACATCGGCTAGTTCTTGAACATGCGTTTCATTGGGAATTGGATGAACGAAATAGGCATACATGCAGCGACTAATGTAGGCGGCACACTCACGTTTCTCTATGATAAGATCAATCACCTCTTCACCGGAAAATGCGTATTCTTTCCCAAAAATCAGCTTGGTATCAAAGTCGTGTTGCCGCGTGTGCAGAACGAAATCACCTTTTATATCGTGCGACCAACCTGTAAAGCATCGTGCCATTTCCTGAACATCTTGCTCTGTGTATCCATTGTCACGTCCGAGCATGAAAAGTTCGCAGAGTTCACGGGCAAAATCTTCGTTCGGTTGCCCCTTCTTATTTTGTTTGGAGTGTAAGAAATCGATCATCGCTGCAGATTTCGCGATTTCAAGCGTCATGGTTTTTAAATTGCCTGTTGCGTTCTTACGGAGGATATTGGTAAACTGTATTCCGAACCACGGATTGTCAATTATGCACGCAAAGTGATGGTGCCAGAACAAGTTCATTTTTTCTTGGATCCAATTATCAGAAGTAATCATTTGTCGGAGCCAAACACAATTTAGTTCGCGCACCTTGTTTCGTAGTTCTTTAGAAACTTTTACGCGTTCCGACTTTGGGAGATTTTTAAAATCGAGGTCTTGATAGGCACTCAGATCGATGTGAATTTCCGTAACAGATTCGCTTTGCAACTTTTCTTCGAAAGAACTTTGGGTCATTCTTTTGAGATCCTGGTTATTGAGACCAAATCCGAATCGGTTGTAGAGATGAATGGTGCGCTCGTTGGACTTCATAGACGGTATTTATAGTATAGACACCGTAAGATCCTCAAAGTTTAATGCTCCCAAAAAAGAGGCGCCTACCGTTCGTGGTTACCTATTACACGAAATGATTGTCCTTGTGTAGGAGCGTTCCCAACTTCAAAACTTCAATTTAAGACATAAAAAAACCCCGACGATTCAAATGAATGTCGGGGTTTTGCGTATTCTTTTTGTCTAAATCAAGACATTGAAAGACGTTTGAATTCTGTGACTGTCAAACCAGCCTCAGTGCTATTCAAGAATTGCTCAACTGTTACTTTGTTGTCACGAACGAAGTCTTGACTCAAAAGCGTGTTTTCCTTGAAGAATTTGTTCAAGCGACCTTGGGCAATTTTATCTGCCATTTCCGCTGGTTTCCCTTCTTGGATTGCCAATTCTTTCCCCACTTCCAACTCACGACGTACTGTGTCTTGATCAACACCGTCTTTGTTCAAAGCGATAGGATTCATTGCAGCAACTTGCATTGCTACTTGTTTCCCTGCTTCAGCAGCTGACTCAGAATCTTTGTTCAAACCTACCAAAGAAGCCAATTGATTTCCTGGGTGGTTGTATCCAACAACTTGATCTGCGTTAATTACTTCGTAACCTGAGATAACCAATTTTTCACCGATCACACCGATTTGTTCTGTAATTTTTTCTTCAACAGTCAATTTATCGTTGTATGGAAGTGCCATCAAAGCTTCAGTAGTTGCAGGCATGTTCGCCATTGCTACATCAACAATTGATTGAACGAAAGCAACGAAGTCGCTATTTTTCGCAACGAAGTCAGTTTCACAGCTCAAAGCCAAAACGACACCTGACTTACCATCCGCAGATGGTTGCGCGAAGATCAAACCTTCTTTTGTTTCGTTTTCTCCGCGTTTTGCCGCTACTTTTTGACCTTTTTTACGAAGTGCATCAATTGCCGCTTCGAAATCACCGTCTGTTTCAACAAGAGCTTTTTTGCAGTCCATCATACCTGCTCCTGTCATTTGTCTCAATTTATTTACCTCTGCAGCTGTAATTGCCATGGAAATAGTTTTTGAAATGTAAAAATTATGCTTCTTTTTCTTCAGATGCTTCTGCAGCTGGTGCTTCCGTTGCCGGAGTTTCCGTTGCTGGTGCTTCTGGTGCAGCTTCTGCGGCTGGAGCTTCAGCTACTGGAGCTTCCTCCTTTTTCGCTTTTGCTTCTTTTGCAGGCGCTTCATCTTTTGCGTTTTTGCGCTCTTCCAAACCTTCCTTAACGGCTCCACAAATCTCTTCAATGATTACAGTGATAGATTTTGTAGCATCGTCATTCGCTGGGATAGGGAAATCAACCAATTTTGGGTTTGAGTTCGTATCTACCATTGCGAAAACAGGAATGTTCAAACGTTTTGCTTCGTTCAAAGCGATATGCTCTTTCAAGATATCAACGATGAAGATTGCAGCAGGTTGACGTGTCATGTCAGCGATAGAACCAAAGTTCTTTTCTAATTTCTCGCGTTGACGTGTTTTGAACAAACGTTCTCTTTTGTTCAATGTCTCCCAAGTTCCGTCAGTTTTCATTTTGTCGATTGCCGACATTTTACGAATAGACTTACGAGTAGTTTGGAAGTTTGTCAACATACCTCCTGACCAACGTTCAGTTACGTAAGGCATGTTGATTTCTTTCACGCGTTCAGCGACGATATCTTTCGCTTGTTTTTTAGTCGCAACGAAAAGAATTTTCTTTCCAGATTTGGCAATTTGCTTCAAGGCAGCTCTCGATTGATCGAGGTGCGCAATTGTCTTATTCAGGTCGATAATGTGGATACCGTTGCGCGCACCAAAAATAAATTGATTCATTCTTGGATTCCAGCGACGGGTTTGGTGGCCGTAGTGAACACCAGCTTCTAAAAGCTCTTTCATATTGAC
>JBNKGN010000096.1:0-10145 GCA_050289845.1 Crocinitomicaceae bacterium
CGGTCCCTCACCAGAAGCCATGGAAATGATGGGCGATAAATTGAGTGCAAAACAGGCAGTGAAAGACTTTGGAGTTCCGTTGGTTCCTGGGATTGACCGTGCCATTTCTGATGTACAGGAAGCACGCGAAATTGCTGGTCAAATTGGCTATCCAGTATTGATTAAAGCATCTGCTGGAGGCGGTGGAAAAGGAATGCGTTTGGTTGAGCACGCCGAAGAATTGGAGGAACAAATGCGTTTGGCACAAAACGAAGCACGTTCTTCATTTGGTGATGATGCTTGTTTCGTTGAAAAATTCGTTACAAAACCCCGTCATATCGAGATTCAGGTATTTTCAGATCAACACGGAAACAACGTGTATTTGTTCGAACGTGAATGCTCTATCCAACGTCGTCACCAGAAAGTGATCGAAGAAGCACCTTCTGCCTTATTGACTGATGCCATGCGCAAGGAAATGGGAGAAGCTGCCATCAATGTATGCAAAGCTTGTAATTACGAAGGTGCTGGAACCGTTGAATTTTTAGTGGATGCGGAGATGAAGTTCTACTTTTTGGAAATGAACACGCGTTTGCAAGTGGAACATCCTGTAACGGAAGAAATTACTGGTTTGGATCTCGTAGAATGGCAAATTCGTGTAGCGCGAGGAGAAAAACTGCCAAAGCAACAAGAGGAATTGACGATCAATGGACACGCGATTGAGGTACGTGTGTACGCCGAAGATACGATGAACGGCTTTACACCTGATATTGGGACATTGGAACGATACCGTGTGCCTTCTGGACGCAGTGTTCGCGTAGACGATGCTTTCTTGGAAGGAATGGACATTCCGATCTACTACGACCCGATGATTGCGAAGTTGGTCGTTTGGGGGAAAGACCGAAAATCGGCCATTGCACGCACATTAATGGCCATTGATCACTATCAAATAAGCGGACTAAAAACCACACTTGATTTCGGGAAATATGTCTTGAAACACGAAGCGTTCCGAAGCGGTGATTTTGATACCAATTTCGTCAAGAAATACTTTACAGACCCGACCATCATGCACGAAGCGATGCAAGAAGAGGAAGAAGCTCTTTCGCATGCAATTGCACAAATTTGGGACGATATCAAAGCGCACGACCGCCAAGAATTTGCTTCTCGCGAGATCACGAGCAGTTGGCAAAACAGTCGTTCGTAATAACCACGAAGTTGTAGTACACTACACGAGCCAAGCTTTAGATGTTCTCCGTTCACGAATAAGGATCAACCACAGTTTCTGTTGTTCCTTTGTCCTGCTACATTTTTCGATCGTAGCGAGGATGTGCCTTTCTGCCCGAAGCTAATTTCGTTTTGCACGGGTCCCGAATTGCCTCAGAGATCCTCCTAAAAGAGGATGCCAATAGGCAATTTTGTCATGTGAGAAGGCGCACCAAATTGATGGTCCTTTTCCCCTTCCCTTTCCAATCATTCTTCCTTTCCTTTTTTCCGCCCCAAAAAAGTTTCCTCCTCAAATCGATCAAGCCTTACCGATTTTTATCGGTGTTTTATTTGAAATCATTCGCTCGTTGAAAACTTCTACAAAATTACTCCCATGCTTCCATGGTATGTCCAATAATTCCTGCTATTTTTAACCCGCAAAATCAAAAGAAGCATGAATTTACACGAGTTTCAAGGAAAATCAATTTTAAAGAGCTTTGGCGTTGCTATCCAGGAAGGAAGAGTAGTCAATAAAGTAGAAGATGCAATCGCAGCTGCGAAGGAATTATCGGCAGAAACAGGTACGGAATGGTACGTTGTGAAGGCGCAAATTCACGCTGGTGGACGTGGTAAAGGAACTGTTGAAGAAACAGGATCTCACGGTGTTGTTCTCGCGAAAGGAATTGATCAATTAGAAGAAAAAGTTAGCGGTATTTTGGGTGGTCATTTAACAACTGCACAAACCAATGGCGTTGGCAAACTCGTGAATCAGGTGTTGATCGCACAGGACGTTTATTATCCAGGTGCAAGTGAACCGTCGGAATTTTATATGTCCGTTTTATTGGATCGTGAGCGCGGTCGTAACATTATCATGTACTCTACAGAAGGAGGAATGGACATTGAAGCAGTTGCAGAGCACACGCCACACTTGATTTTTAAAGAAGAAATTGATCCACGTGTTGGACTTCAAGGATTCCAGGCACGTAAAATTGCGTTCAATCTTGGGCTTTCAGGACAAGCATTCAAGCAAATGACCAAATTCGTTGCTGCTTTGTACGCTGCGTATGAGGGGTGTGATGCATCTATGTTCGAAATCAATCCCGTATTGAAGACGTCTGACGATAAAATTATCGCGGTAGATGCGAAGGTAACTTTGGATGGAAATGGTTTGTTCCGTCATCCAGATTACGCTGCAATGCGCGACAAAACGGAAGAAGATCCAACGGAAGTTGAAGCGGACGAAGCAGGATTGAACTTCGTGAAATTGGACGGAAACGTGGGATGTATGGTAAACGGAGCTGGTTTGGCAATGGCAACCATGGATATTATTAAACTTTCTGGTGGAAATCCTGCAAACTTCCTGGACGTAGGTGGAACTGCAGATGCAGAACGCGTTGAGAAAGCTTTCAGTATCATTTTGAAAGATCCAAACGTTAAGGCCATTTTGATCAACATTTTCGGTGGAATTGTACGTTGTGACCGCGTGGCACAAGGTGTTGTTGACGCTTACAAGAGCATCGGTAACTTCCCTGTACCATTGATCGTTCGTTTGCAAGGAACCAATGCTGAGGAAGCGAAAAAATTGATCGACGAATCTGGTTTGGATGTTCACTCTGTTGTTTTGCTTCAAGAGGCGGCGGATAAAGTAGCAGAAGTATTGGCATAAGTCAACCAAATATTTTTAGGAGCGCCTTTCGACTTTTGTTGTAAGGCGCTTTTTTTTGAAATACGCCGCGTTAGGGATGGAAAAGGAAAACCCACAGCGAGAAACGAGCGAGGATTTGGAATGTACAGCCCGCCCCCCGACCGTAATTATTATTTCTTCGAAAAAAAGCAATCTTCGGGGGAACGCCCAAAGAGTTATTTTTCTACCTTTTCAATTGGATAACGCACAATTCCGTTTAAACATGATCAGATGGTTTTCTGAATTACGCGCTCAAAAAGATCCCTTGCACACTATTTTTTCTGTCCCGCTACGTTTGTTGAAACGACGGGTCAAATACTCATGCCATGGACTCTAACAAAATGACACACATCTTACCCAATAACTTTCCGATGTCAATTAAAGATCTAATAGATACTACAGATCATCGCCCTTGGGAGATGCCCGCTGGTCCTTGGAAGTTTTATCAAGAATGGAACGATGCTATTTTTCTTCATTGGCAAGTTGATTTTGATCTATTATCAGAATTGGTGCATCCTGATCTTGAAATCGATTTATTTGAAGGCACCCCCTGGGTATCGCTGATAGCTTTTAAAATGGAAAAAATAAGACCAAAAAATTTTCCCGCTATTCGCGCAATCTCAAATTTCCATGAAATAAACCTGCGGACCTATGTGAAATACAAGGGAAAATCTGGAGTTCATTTTTTAAGTATTGAAGGCGGCAAAAAACTTTCGTGTAAAATCGCCAGAATCATTTCCGAACTGCCATACTGCTTTTCTCATATAAGTCGAAAAACGGGATCCCTTATTTCATATAATAACGAGCTGGGGGATTCATTAAAAATAGAATATTCCGTTGGTGCAACAATAGAACGAAAAGAAGATATCGATCTTTGGCTGACTGAAAGATATGCTTTATTTCAACATACGAAGAAACATATAAACACGTTTGAAATTCACCATATTGAATGGCCAATACATTCATTAAATCTGGGGCAAATTGAAATGAATTACCCACGTTTGAATGGATTATTGCTGGAATTGCCCGATCGAAAACATTACTCTACAGGTGTTCAGGTGATCTCGTGGAGCAAGCAAAAGAACAAATTGGTTAGCTCATAAAAAACACATCTCCACCGCAAGTTTGGGTCGATATTGTCTACGAATGCATCAATTGAAAATTCGTGGCGGACATGCGATTTATACGAAAAAATGGGCTTTTACTTTCGTTTTGGTTGATAGGCTTGCTTGCATTTTTCATGCGGTTATTTTTAAACTTTTCTCAAGATCTTTTGATTGGGAATGGCGGTTACTATCCGCTTCAAGTGAGGTCTGTTCTTGAAAAGGGTTCCTTGGCATTTCCTGATATGCCTTTGTTATTCTATCTCGATGCGGGAATTGTGCGACTGTTGACATTTTTGGGAGTCTCCCCGTCAAACGAGGTAATTCTCATCGTCGTGAAACTCGTAGACAGCCTTTCTATTCCATTACTCCTCTTCCCGCTGTATCACATTTTAAGGCGCTCCAAAAAAAATCAGTTTTCTATTTATTTCCTCAGTGGCAGCGCTTTCACGGTACTTTCCTTTTACACCCTAAACCTTACTTCGAGTTTTCAAAAAAATGCCTTAGCGATCACATTTCTCTTTTTCGCTATCGCCTGGTTTTTTAAATACCTCCACTCTTCCTCTGTCAAACAATTTATTGTGGCACTCACGTTTCTAGCACTCACGGGATTGACACATTTTGGCACCTTCTCTTTTGCGCTCATTTCGGGAATTCTCTTCTTATCGTTCCGATATAAAAAGAAAGCTATCGTTCCAATCATCGCCTTGATGATTGCTGCTTTGTTGTTGATTTATCAATTTGACTCCACACGCTTCTCCCGACTGCTGTTTGTCTGGAAAGGGGTATTTTCAAGCTTCCCGCCTCCAAATCAACTCGTGTTAGCCGTAATTTATCTGACTATTGCCATTCTTGCAATTCGCGTTTATAAAAAATACAAAGACCGCTTCAGTAGTATCGAAAAGGCGACCATATTCACCTTGATCACATTATTAATCATCCTCCCTTCCCCTATTCTAGAGCCACAGACATCTAGTCGAATGAGTGCCTTCTTGTTTATTCCCATTGTCTTACTGCTATTCCAATTCGACGCTCAGATCACTCCCAAATCGAAAAAAGGAATTACAGCACTCCTTGGATTAATCACACTGGGGTCCATCTGTTTCTTCGCAATGTTTCGCCCGCCAACAGATGTAAATCCGAATGAGTTAAAAGATTTGCAAAAGATGAGATCCTCCGTAACGTTTCCAGAGCGTAGTGTGGTTGTTGCACGTCACAATTTGGAATTTTGGGTCGCCTGGGCGTTAGAAGTTGATGTAAGCCAAGAGCACAAGTTTAACGATACACTGATCCGAGAATACGATGCTATTTTCATTATCCATCAGATACACAAACCAGCTTCTGATCCGCCGACTCCGAACACTGACGGAGAATTGAAAAGAAGTCCATTTGATGCACCGCTTATTCCTGACAATGCTGTACTGGTCTATTCTTCCGAATACTTCAAATTGTACCAATACAAAAAGTCGCCGCTAACTCAATTGAGCACTTTAAATCCTAGGGTGAATTAATCTCTAAAAAAACTATATCCTATGGATATGCTTGCTATTCCTTGTTTAAGCTGCCCAAAATTTTCCGTATCAATAGACACTGGCATCAATAAATGTTGGTAGCGAAGATCGATGTTTAAACCAAACTCAAAAGAAAACTGGATACCTCCATGGAGTCCTACTTGGATTGGAGTGAAATACGCTTTCAAATCGGATGTTGCCAATCTTGTTTCTTCTTGCGTTACCGTTGTTTGCTGATGTGTATCCACACGGAATGTTTCCTGACGGTATCCTTTGGTTCCCATCAATATATTCGTAGTAGGTCCGGCGTAAAACATGAGGTATTTATTGTCTCCGTAACGCGACTTACGCATATTAATTCCGTATTTGATTGACAAAGGAATCTCCAAATAGTAATTCGAATAAAACGTGAATGTTTCCGCCTGCGTCATCACTTCACTCCCTTCATTCACATTCGTAAAAAGTTCGTTCCAGCGCCGGTTACTTATTAATACTTCAGCGGAAAGAAACACATTGTCCATTGGCATATTGCTGTAATAGCCACCAAAATGATATCCGCCACCTTTCAAATCCAGATAATTCGCTCCAGAACCAGGTACGGGAGTACTTTCATAGCTCGAATTGAGATAATTGTATCCAGCTTTAACTCCAATTTCTGTTTGACTAAAGCCCAAACTTGTCATACACAGCAATGCTGCGCTTAATGCGATTGTCTTTCTCATGGCTACTTGGTAAATGTGTTCACAAGAGAATAATTTCCATCACCATGATCTCGGAAAATCATAATGGCAAACGAAATGTTGTTCGGATCCCAACTAGGGTCGGCCGCTACTTCACACTCAAGATTAACTGTGTAGCCTGTTTTAATAGATCCCTCCGCGATGGTATAACCATGGAAATCAGCTTGTGCAGCACCGACAGGTTTCGCTATATCAATGGCTACTTTATGATGTTCCGTATTTGCTCCATCAGGATTTCCATTCTGGTACGCGATAATTCCATCCAAAATCAAGTAAGGTGCAATCATAAATGTTCCTT
The DNA here is from genome assembly GCA_050289845.1 of Crocinitomicaceae bacterium. Classification (GTDB taxonomy): domain Bacteria; phylum Bacteroidota; class Bacteroidia; order Flavobacteriales_D; family Crocinitomicaceae; genus UBA4466. The sequence continues at coordinate 6,516 of JBNKGN010000096.1, forward strand.
CTACATCCTGGAAAAACTTCGTGGTGGTGTTTAATTTAATTCGACCATCTTCGATCGTCATTTCATAGTTGGCATTTGCAATAACACCTGCATCATCCATTGCCTGACGCGCTTGACTTACGCCCAAATTCGCATCCAAATTATTGTGAAATGTTGGTGTGGCATTCGGAATCCCAAAAGTCGTTTGCATAAAATTGTAAATCGCCGTATTGTTGTATCCGCCCAAACTTCCAAGTGTAAACGCTACATGCACGTCATCTGGATTGTTTTGCATTAGGTTCTCAAAATTCTCAAATCCCCATTCACCGCATGGACCGCAACCAGTCCAGGTATGTTTGGCGATAAGCACTGAATTTTTTGCTTCCACATCCAAAGTGGGCGTTGGCGTTTCAATAGATTCTTTTTTACAGGCTCCAAGTGCGAACAACGCGAGAAGCGATACGAATAGTAGATTGTTTTTCATGTGTAGTATGAGTTGTTAGTCATTGGGTAGACGGTCTTCTTCTCAAGATGGTTGTATTGTTGAAAGGAATAATTTTAAAAAAGTCACGAAAACACTCGTACGCTCAATTTCAGGCAACCACGATGATCCTTTCCTGATTATAAATCAATTGTTATGACCAAAAAGATGGTATTTTTATTCTTCAAAATGCCAAAGTTCGCTTTCAAAGACTGATTGGAGCGTTACCTTAAAACCATAATTACTATTCAATATCGTTTTCGTATGAGTATTACGCAGATCACCTCGGACCAGATAGCCGACTTCAAAACGAAGGGTTTTATTCATTTAAAAAATGCGCTTCCAAAAACACTACTTTCGGAGTGGCAAGCGCGACTAACGGAATTTAACAGCCAAGCCCTCGCTTCTTATGGTTCAGCACATTCATTCCAGGATACCAGTTATTTTGAACTTGACGGTCGTCCTGTACTAACTCGAGCAAACAACCTCATCCGTCACTTCCCAGAATCGGTACTCGATTTGTTGGCTTGTCCTGCAATGATGGCAATTGCTCGGGATTTATCAGGACCGGGTACTATTCCCTTGCAATGCGACGTACTTTTCAAACACCCACATCCGTCGTCAATCGTAATGTGGCATCAAGATGCGCTGCACCCACGTACGTTTCCCTTTTTAAACATTGGAATCTATCTGGATGACGCTGATATTGGAGATGGTTGTTTGAGCTACGTAAAAGGAAGCCAACATGAAAAAATTGACATTTGCGAACTTTCAAAAAAATATGGTTGGAATATTCCTGATGCAGAAGAAGTCCCCGTAAAAGCAGGAGATATTTTGATCCAGGACATGATGGTATTGCACGGTTCCCAGCAAAAAAAAGCCTCTGGTGTGCGAAGAACGATTTACGTAGAGATGCGTCCTGCAGAAGCGGCGCGAGAACATAACGTTCACAGTGAATCTTGGATAGAAGCGCGCAAGCGTTGGATGGGAATTGTCGCACGGAGATCATCCGTTCCATGGCCAGAAGAAACGCACGGTGCACTGCCGAAGCATTTAGGAAGTGATCAGGAAGAGATCGATCAGTTGTTAGCACTCAGAGAATCTCCGATCCCAGCGAATTATTGTATCGAAGCGATCGTGACGCCCAATGAATAAACGGTTCTTTTGACGCGTTGTCATCAAAAAAATGCCCTCGACAAGTCAAGGGCATTTTCACGTATTGTAACGCATTGATTATACATCAATATTCGCGTATTTTGCATTTTTCTCGATAAATTCACGACGTGGTGGCACATCTTCTCCCATCAACATAGAGAACACCTGATCACACTCTGCTGCGTTATCAATTGTCACTTGACGAAGCGTTCTATACTCAGGGTTCATGGTTGTTTCCCACAATTGCTCCGCGTTCATCTCTCCAAGACCTTTATAACGTTGTACACCAACAGAGGATTCCGATCCAGAGCCTTTCATTTCCTGCACCAAACGATCGCGTTGGTTATCGTCCCAGGCATATTGTGATTTCGTTCCCTTTTTCACTTGATACAAAGGAGGTGTTGCAATGTAGATGTACCCATTTTCGATCATTTCCTTCATATAACGGAAGAAGAACGTCAAAATAAGCGTCTCAATATGAGAACCATCGACATCGGCATCACACATGATGATTACCTTGTGATATCTCAATTTCTCCAGGTTCAACGCTTTGGTATCCTCTTCTGTTCCAACGCGCACTCCAAGAGCTGTATATATATTTTTAATCTCTTCGTTTTCGAAGATTTTGTGTTGCATGGCTTTTTCCACGTTCAAAATCTTACCACGAAGCGGCATGATTGCCTGAAAGTGACGGTCGCGACCTTGTTTTGCCGTTCCACCCGCCGAATCTCCCTCGACAAGGTAAATTTCACTTTCTGCAGGATCTTTTGAAGCACAATCGGCCAGTTTTCCTGGTAGTCCACTTCCTGTCAACACGTTTTTACGCTGTACCATTTCGCGTGCTTTTCGTGCGGCCTGACGTGCACGTGCTGCGAGTACTACTTTTTGAACGATAACACGTGCTTCGTTTGGATGTTCTTCCAAATAATCCGAAAGCATTTGTGAAACCGCCTGACTTACTGGAGCTGTTACCTCACGGTTCCCCAGTTTCGTTTTTGTTTGACCTTCAAACTGTGGCTCTTGAACTTTCACCGAAACAACAGCAGTCAACCCTTCACGGAAATCATCTCCTTCAATTTCGATTTTCTCTTTTGCCAGCATGCCAGAGTCTGTGGCGTACTTTTTCAAGGTATTCGTTAAACCACGACGAAAACCTGAAAGATGAGTTCCACCTTCGTAGGTGTTAATGTTGTTTACGTACGCCTGAATATTCTCTGTATAAGAAGTATTGTACGTTAACGCTACCTCTACTGGAATTCCGTCTTTTTCTCCTTCGAAATGCACCGTTTCTGCTAACAAGGACTCACGGTTACGGTCCAAATACTGAACAAATTCGCTCAATCCTCCCTCAGAGAAGAAAACCGTTTTCGCGGGTTCACCTTTCTCGTCCAATTCACGAAGATCTGTGAGCGTAATGGTAATTCCTTTGTTCAAAAACGCCAACTCCCGCATACGAGCAGCAAGCGTATCAAAGCTATAAACAGTGGATTCAAAAATTGTTCCGTCTGGTTTGAAAGTCACTTCCGTTCCAGTTTCAGAAGAATTTCCAATCTCACGCACCACGTATTGTGGCACACCGATTTTGTATTCTTGTTCGAAAATTTTCCCGTCACGGCGTACCGTTACTTTTAAATCTTCTGATAAGGCGTTCACACAAGAAACACCTACACCGTGCAAACCTCCAGAAACCTTATAGGTATCTTTATCGAATTTACCACCAGCGTGTAGAACTGTCATTACGACCTCCAACGCAGATCTTTTTTCCTTCGTGTGCATTGCCGTTGGAATACCACGACCATTATCTTTAACGGTGATTGAATCGTCTTCATTAATGAATACATCAATTGTATCACAGTGTCCGGCAAGAGCCTCGTCGATAGAGTTATCGACCACCTCATACACCAAGTGGTGCAATCCCTTCACTCCTACATCACCAATATACATTGCTGGACGTTTCCTTACGGCCTCCAATCCCTCGAGGACCTGGATATTATCCGCAGCGTAGTCTTGTTTTT
>JBNKGN010000097.1:0-10138 GCA_050289845.1 Crocinitomicaceae bacterium
TCACAATTACAGGGGTTGTGTTTTTTATTCTGAGTGTTCTAATTCAGAAAAAATCTGGCGCAACGAGTGCTGATGTTAACAAAGCATTTGCTGGAATCTTGCGTGTTTTTGCGATTACAACATTGGTGGTAGGAAATACGTATGCCATTTTGGATCACAAAGGATGGTCTTCGGATAACGTACAAACGTTTAAAATGGTGTCACTGATTATGGTGTGCCTTTCCATGGTTTTTATTGGGATTCGATTTTTTCGAATCAACCGCGCGGGAATTGCGCGAAGCGGAGGTTTGATCTGGATCCTTCTATGGTTGGGAATGGGCAGTTACGGTTATACGGTGGTTAGCAACAGTAATAAAGGATGGACAGAAGAGAAAAAACAACAACTTATCGATAAATGTCCTGTGGTGAAGTACGAACGCTTGTGTTACATGGAACAGGTAATCAAAATGTTTCCCAATCCGAAGGATTACAACAATATCACACCAAAGCAAGAGGAAGAACTAAACAAAGCGATCGAAAAGAAATGTTTGCTCTGTGACGAAGCTCGTGAAGAGAAAATCACGGAAACGGTAGACGGACTTCCAGACGATTTTTAATCCAGATAACACGTTTCGACAAGGATACTCTTGACGATAGAAATGAAGCGTCGGGGCATACATTCCTCCGACGTTTTTTATTTCAAAAAAATGGTTGCGCAAAAAAAAGTCCCAACAAACGTCGGGACTTTACAGTATCTAGTAGAAGGACTATTCAGCAGTCTCTTCTTCGTAAATTCGTTTTGGTTGCATTTTTTCGAACACTCCCAAAGTAATCCAAAAAGGAAGAACGAATCCCATTAGAAACAACAGCATCCAAAATGCCATTCCACCAATCAAAAGAAAAAGTACAATTCCAAATGTGCTCATCGTATACTTGTTTTAAGTGTTCATTAACGCGGTAAAAGTAATAAATAATTCGAAAAAAAGAATTTCTTTGAATGGATATTCTCCGTTTGAGCCCATTTTTTCAGTAGGGACTGTTAAATTATAGAAAAGGGAGTCCCAAATGAGACTCCCCTCCGCTAGTGTAAAAGGTGTGCGGAGTTTAATTAAGAAGTAATTTCGCTGTTTTTTGACCGTTTTTGTTTCGAATGGATACGATATAAACACCAGACTCCCACTCTGACGTGTTTACCGTGTAGTTGGTGATTGCATTGCGACTTTCCCAAACCAATCCTCCTGAAATTGACGAAATCGAGACCTTGGCGATTTCTGAAAGTTTGATGTTTACAAAGTCGTTCGCAGGATTTGGAGACACGTTGAAATCTAACGCATTGTTTTCCACGAGTGCGGCAGTGCCAAATCCTTCCAATTCGAACAATGCACTTGTACCTGAAGTAGAAATTTCCGATGTCACATAGATTTGCCCTGAAGCGAACATACAAATGGCTTCAATTTGACCCGAATATGAAGAAGGAACCGAAACAATTTGCTGACTCGATATGTGGAAGGTATGTCCGCACGCAACTCCATAATCCATCGTGACAGCAACAAAGTCTCCATTGCTTGTAAGCGCTGTAAGAATCAACGCGTCGGCACTTGTCATAGCGGCATCGGTAATGTGTCCAAAAATCTGAAGACTGTCCACCAGATGCGCCGTGTAATTTCCTGGAGTATTGGGAATACTATAGACATAGGTAAACGCTCCAAAGTCCGAATGTGCAAAGATGTAAAGGCTGTCATCTATTGCTACAAAAGCATCGGCATTGTTCGTGCAATTGGGATATTGAAAGCGGATAACTTGCGGCTCCACGATTGTGCTGGACAGATATTCCACTAGAGAGATTTGATATACCGAAAATTGATTGCGTTGTAATAAATCGTTACCGAAATCCCCGATGTAAATGAAGTTTTGATCGGAGGTTATACTTTCCCAATCTCTGTTGTTTGCCTTATCTATCTGGACTGTTCGAAGCACCGATCCCGTTGCGAGATCAAATTCAAAGAGCGCCGAGTCACCGCCTGCGTCGTTCATTGTGATGATTCTGTCTTGCAATTGAATCAATCCAGAGGTTTTATTTATTTCAGCCGATAGGTCGGTAATTGGATCAAGTTGCTGAGCAAAAGCTGTTGTTGCACCGATGCCTATAAGTAGTAGTAATGTTTTCATACTTTCATTTTATGGGCAATTTGTTGAATGATTCGCTGTTGGTAATTCAAATTTTTCCTAACGTTTCGTTTATATTTCCGATCGTTCCTCAATTTCAAACGAATTTTCAGTTTATTTTTTTTCGCTTGTAATAGTGTCAATGGTCTGAAAGTGAAGGCGGGCGAAGGTAAATCGTATTTTATGGGTGTATTTGAAGATGAATTAACGCCAACTAAAGGGTGGGATTCTCGTCGTTTTTGCTATTATTGTTATGCTAAAATACTGCATAGTGTAAGGGATTATTGAATAAAAAGATTTCCAAGAAAATTGGAAGTATGCAAAAATGAAGCGACCAATAAAAATTGCTATAGCAGAAGATCACGAACTTTTTCGACAAGGCTTGGCAGCTCTTTTTAATGGAGAGGAAGGATTGCACCTGGAATTTGCCGTAGCCAATGGGCAAGAATTAATCGAGCGGCTCAGGTCACACAAAGTGGATGTGGTTATCATGGATCTTAAAATGCCAGTGCTAAACGGGCAGGAGACCTTGAAGATTCTTAAAAAGCGTTATCCCAGTGTTCGATCGATTGTACTCAGCATGTACAGCTCCGACGAATATGTCTATCAGGCGTTGCGATTGGGGGCACGCGGATTTTTACAGAAAAATTGCGATATCGAGAAGCTCATCGATGCGATCTATGCTGTAAATGAACAAGGCTATTATTTTGACGACGAATTGTCCAAGAACCAGATTTTCCGAATCATTAATGAAGTGGGGATTGAACCGATTTTTAAAAATGAAACATTGAGTCATCGTGAGCTTGAGGTGCTCGGGCTAATTTGTCAGGAAAAGACAAATCAAGAAATTGCCGAATTATTGTGCCTCTCCGTTCGTACGATTGAGGTGCATCGCTTAAAATTGCTGCGAAAAACGAATGCCAAAAATGTTGCGGGATTGGTAATTTACGCTGTTAAGAATGGACATTTTAAAATCAATATGATTTAGTCCAACTGCACAGCAATATTTTCTGAAATGGGGGTGGAAAAAATGACTTCGATGCGTCTGTTTAATGCGCGATCTTTTTCCGTTTGCTCAGGTGTTACCAAGGGTCGGGTGTTACCGTAGCCATCGTAGCTCAACCTGCTTTTATCAATCCCTCTTTTTATGAGATAACGATATATAACGCGGGCCCTTCTGCGACTCAAACTTTGCTTGTTCCCACAACAGACATGTCCCAATATTTCCGCGTGTACTTCTTGATGCGTGTTCAATGCATATTCTAGTCGTTCCAATTCCGACTCAAAACCCGGTTTCAATCGTGTTGAATTTCCATAAAAGAACAATTGTAAATTAAAGGTCGTAAGAGCTAATTCTGTTGTGGGAATTCTTTCAGGTGTTGTCGTCGTGAGTGCACTGAAATCTGTCGAGTCTTGATTAAATTTTGTCGCAAAGTCATTGACTTGTTTGGATGCCTCTCTTTCATAATAATAGAGGTCTGCGCGGTTCCAATTTACGATAGCAAAGGTGACGGCATCTTTTTTATTACCGAGAATTCTCCAGGAAGTTGTTTCGTCAGTTACGTTTAATAATAGTTGTAATTGTTGGGAACGTTCTTTTGCAAGTGCAAGTGCTTCTTCATCATTTTCGAGAGCGGCGTAGCAATTCACTTCAATCCATTGATATTCATGTGTTCCAGTGTCTATTGTCGCTTCAATACGACGTAGTAATGCATCGGAAGAATCATCGAGTACAGCCGTACCTTCCTTAAAATAAAGAGACAGTCGATGAATTTGCGCTTCTGAAGAAAAAGTGCCGAGAAGAAAAACCAATAGAATTAAGTAGTACCGCATAGCAATGGAACATGTTTTTCCACATGTAATTACGAAAGAATGAGGCAAAGGTTTCGGCAGCGTTTCCTAACGTTAGGTTTCTACTTCCAATCGACCTGTTTCCGAAATCTCCGTGTTTTCGGCACTTTTCGTCAGTGTTTTGCGTGTTTTTTTCGAGAATTTGGAGAAGCATGGATCAGGGAAATAAAGCAGAGACGTTCGGAAATTTCAAGAGAAAATAACGGCAATACGGGTGTAGTTTGGTTTCAGGAATCTCACAAATTATTCAACTTAAAAATACGCAAAATGAAAAATTTTAAACTACACTACGCGCTAATTGCAGGTTTCATTGCAACTGGTTTTAGTACAATTGCACAAGGCAATTCCAACCGTCTCTGGGTGACTTTTGAGAACACAGCAACTGTTCCTGTTCTCGTTGATGGGAAGTTGCAATCCAGTGACCCGAACGTTCAACAATTAATAAATCAATATGCGATCGTCTCTGTAGAGCAAGCGGTGCCTGCTTCCAGACAAGAAAGATTACAAAAGGTGTATGAAGTGACGTGTTTCTGTAATGGAGATGCACTTGCGGAAGCGATGGAAAAAAGTGATGCCTTTTCTACACCCGATCGTGCACCGGAATACGAATTGCTTACTATGCCGGACGATTACAATATGGCTTTTACAGAAGATTACGCCTTAGACTTAATTCGAGCAGAAGCGGCCTGGGGGATTTCTCAAGGCGATTCATCAGTGGTTTTAGGGATCTCTGATGGAAGTTTTTATCAAGCGCATGAGGAATTGCAGAGTAAGGTGCTCTCCGTAACGAATTCGACGACAGTGCCGTTGCAATACTATTACCATGGAACGGCGGTGGCAATTACAGCTGCAGGAAACACTGACAATTCAGAAGGAAAAAGTGCGATCGGTTATAATTGCTCTCTTGAACTCAATACGATTGGTTACAATCAATTACTTCTATTGTCTTATGGTGGTGCGCGCGTAATTAATGCAAGTTGGGCATCTGGCTGTTATTACAGCGTTTATTATCAGTACATTATTGATGAAATCTATAATAACGGAACCATCTTGGTTGCGGCAGCAGGGAACGGAGGAACATGTGGTGGACCTACAGCACTCGTGTATCCTGCGGCTTTGGATCATGTAATTGCCGTTTCAAGCGTTGGACCTCACGACAACCATGAAAGACACATGGGAGATCCAACATCAACGCATCAACACAATAGCTCTGTTGATATCTGTGCGCCAGGATACGACGTGCCTTTGAGCATTGCTTCTGGATGGTACATGACAGGGAATGGAAGTTCCTTTGCAGCACCTTACGTTACGGGAACCATCGGTTTAATGTTGTCCATTCGACCATGTCTAACTTTTGAACAAGTGTTGGACATCTTACAATCAACTGCCGCAAATATTGATCAACAAAATCCAGGTTATATCGGAACCTTAGGTGCTGGTAGATTGGATGCTGGAGCGGCTTTGGTACGCACAGCACAAACACTATGTGGAGGTATTATTTTGCCTATCGGGAATAATGGCAACAACGGGAATAATGGTAATAATGGAGGAGGAACCGATCCAAAAGGTGACGGGAACAATGGTCATGGAAACGATGACGGTTCAGATCCTTCCAACCCAGGAAATGGCGGTAACAACGGTGGTGGAAACAACGGCGGTAATAACGGCGGTGGAAACAATGGTGGTGGCAACAACGGCGGCAATAATGGCGGCGGAAATGGGGGGCACACCGCGACCACTGATGACGGCGGAATTAAAAATAATGACGGTGGAGGGCTTACTCCAGGCGACATAAAAAATCAAACGGGTACCATTCCAGGCAGCGGAAATGGTCATAGAACAGCGACTGACGAAAATGTGACAGGTCAATTCCCTTTCGAAGCGCGTTTGTTTCCAAATCCTTCCGAAGCAACGTCAACCATTCAATGGAATCAACCAGAAAATCTGCAGTTGCAAGTCTTGTCTTCCGAGGGAGCTATTATTTTGGACGAACAAATCGACTCGGAGACCTTGTCAAAAGAGTTGAATCTTGAACAAAAAGGAGTGTACTATATCCGATTGATCAAAGAGAACGAACAAGTTTGGACCACCAAATGGGTTAGAATTTAAATTGCATGCATCGCTTTACGAGGGGGTAAATGTGAGAGAAAAGAGGGCTGGTTCGAATGAGAGTCAGCCCTTTTTCTAAATGTTTATTTAAGATTTTAGAACACGCATGAGTTCTTCTTTTTTTCTTACTGATACAGGAACGATAGAACCATCCGACATCAGTAATTGTCCTCCTTTTCCGCGAAGATATTTTTCCGCGTAGTTGATATTGACAATGGACGATTTGTGCACTTTCAGAAAATCGTGTTCCAATAGAACTTCCTCAAATTCCTTCATGGCTTTCGAGACCAACATCGATTTTCCAGATTTCAAATGAAATGTACAATAGGCCCGGTCCGCAACACATTTAATGATTTCATCAAACGAAACGAGCATCAAACCTTCATCATTTGGCAGTGCAAGTTTTTTAAAACTCGTCGGAATCTGTCTTTGAGAAGAAATAGCCGCTTTCCCATTTGTTTGAAGTAATAGCTTTCTTCTGTCCAATCGCATGCGAACGATGTCCAACAAATGATTGTGATCAAAGGGCTTCAGAATATAATCGTCTGCTCCAAGACGCATTCCGTTCCGAATATCGTTCAATTCGACCTTTGCCGTGAGAAACAAAAACGGAGGGATTACCTGATCCTTCATGCGTTGATTAATAGCTCCAAGTAGTTCAAAACCATCTAATTCTGGCATATTTACATCACAAATCACAATGTCTGGCTCTTTTTCCATGATTGCGTCAAAGCCTTCACGACCATCTTTCGCTGCCTCGGTGCTGTAACCAGCCAACTCGAAAATCTCAATCAATGATGCTCTAATATTCGGATCGTCTTCTACAATTAGTACTTTTTCCATAATCTAGTAATTTAAGTGAATAATGAATTCGGTTCCTTTACCGAGTTCGGTGTGTACGGACAATCTGCCGCCAATGAGTTCGATATATTCTTTTGCGATGGATGTTCCAAGTCCCGTTCCGCTGAATTCTTTTGCGTTAGATGCTCTGTAAAAGGGCTCGAATAAGTGTGTCAATTCGGATTCAGGGATTCCGATCCCTTGATCTTTCACAGAAATTTCTACGCCTTCCCTGTGGTAATTCAAGGTGATTTCTGGAATGAGTTCAGAAGGGGAGTATTTGATAGCATTGGAAACAATATTGGAAGTGGCATGTACAAACAATTGCTTGTCGACTCGCACGTCTTGTGGGGTTCCATTTACGATAATCTCTAACGATTCAACACCACCAATTTCCGCATGGTTTTTCAACAATTCATAGCAGAGTTCGCGAATATCACAATACTCAATGCGCATGCTAATATTTCCTTCGTTAATCTTCCCGAGGATCAGAACATCGTTCATGAGGTCCGTCATGTGTTCAATCTGTGCACGGATGCGATCATTAATACGATTGAATTTTGGACGAAATTCTTCTGGCTTGAATTGATTTCCCATGGCGTCCATTTGCATTGAAAGGATTCCAATATTCGACTGAATCACAGAAAGAGGTGTTCGGAATTGGTGAGAAGCAGTAGACACGAAGCGGGATTTGAGTCGACTCAATTCCTTTTCTTTTTCCAAACTAATCGCAAGTTCTTTTTGTGCATTTTGCAGTTCAAGGGTTCGTTCGGTAACCATTTCTTCGAGATTTCGTGTGAAAGCTTCTTTGATGGCAATCGTCTCTAATTCGGCTTTTTTACGCTCACTGATATCCATCACAATGCACATGATCCCGACAAAATTTCCCGCAGCATCGTAATCAGGAGTAGCTGAAACCTGACACCAGACTTTTTTGCCGTTTTTATGGATGAATTCGGTTTCGTAAAAACCAGGGATTCCAATTTGGCGGAATTCGATTTTATTGCGGAGGCGATTCCCCGTCGTTACATCGTGTAAAAGATCGTAACCGCATTGTCCGATAAGTTCCACTTCAGAGTACCCCAAAATTTTGCAGAGACCTGGGTTGACAATCGTGATTTCGCCATCTATATTCGAATGCATAATTCCCTGGTTCAATCGCTCGAACAGCCCTCGATAACGTCGTTCGCTTTCTTCGATCCGTTTTTGAATCAATCGTTGTTCGGAAACATTGCGACCGATACAATAGAAAAGGTTGTCTTTTTCTTGAATAATCACGGTCCACGAAATGTATTTTATCGTGCCCGATTTTGTGACGAGTAGATTTTCGAAGCTAAAATGTCGCTCTTCTTCTTCGGTTAGTTTCCGATCAAATAAGGTACTCATTTTTTCTTGATTCGGTTCCAGGAAATCGTCGAGTTGTGCCTCAAGAAGTGCTTGTTGAGAAAAACCCAAATTTCGTTCAAAGGCGGGGTTGACGTAACGAAGATGTCCTGTTCGATTTGCAATACAAATTAAGTCTTCGGATAGATTGAGGATCCTATTTCTGTCTTCCTGCGCTTCTATTTTATCAATAAAAATTCCAATGTGTTTTCCAACGTATTTCAAAATTTGAAAATGAAAATCCGTAAAGGCATTTTCGTCGTCGTAGGAAGTGCAGGCAATTACTCCAATTACGGCATCATCAATAAAAAGTGGCGCTGAAATCCAGGATTTAGGTTTCTCCCCGTAAATGATGACGTCATTTTCTTCCTGAAAGGTGTCAAGTGCATTCCCGCGCAGCCAAAGTGGTTGTTCGGATTTGATAACGTATTCTGAAATCCCCTTGCCAGCTTTCCTCGAATACGGTGTGATTTGTTTGTTGAATTGATCCTTGGAGTAGATAATTTCGATAATATCGTTTTCCTCGCGTAAGGCAGCCAGGAAATTAAGGTTTGGCATGTAGCTACCGAGTTCTTGCTGCGTGTATTGGAAAATAGCTTGCACAGAGCTTTCTTCGGCACTAATTCGTCTGGCAATGTTGGCGGTAATTGTTTGCCAGGCTTCAATTAGTTTTTTGTCAGATATATCTCGAATGATGGCCGTTCCACCAATAAATTCTTGAAAGGAATTGAATTGCGCTGTTGTGCTCACATGCGCCCAAAAACGGGTTCCGGATTTTTTTTGCAACTCGATGTCAAATTCTTGAAATGGGGAAGAGATGGAGGCGATTAATAAGTCGTCAGGAAGTTGCAAAATAGATCCAATTGCCTTGCCGTTGCATTCCATGTGACCGTATCCAAGCAATTCCGAAAATTTGGAATTCGACACCGTAATTGTTCCATCCGAGAGAATTTTAGCGAATCCTTCATTAATGTTTTCAAATAGATTGCGGTATTGTTTCTCGTTTTCAATCAGTAATTTTTCAGAATGCTTCTTTACAAAAACCGAGTTCGTAACACTCATAAAACGCTCCAACGTAGCGATCTGGCTCTTGTCAATTGCGATGGGGGAAGTAAGCAAGAACAAACCGTAAACAATACCCTGGACTAACAGTGGGGCAACGATTAAGGTTTTAATTTCCAATTTTTTTTGAGTCCAGTGCGCTGAATTCTCACGTGTTAACAACTGATGATGTTCCATCAGAATTTGAGTTATTTCTTCGGACTTATTGGTGATGAACAGCTGTTGTAGGTTAATCACAGACTGAAAAAAGGATTCTGGATTCAATTTCGGGATTAACTCAGAGGATTTCAGATGCAGAATTCGCTCCAGAACTTGTATGCTGTCGTAATCAAGTTGCTCCAGACTCAATTCGAGATCGTGTACTTTTGAATCATACAGGTAGAAGCGCTGATTGTTTAACGGAACCATTTCGGGAAATAATTCGATGCATTTTTGGATCAGTTCTCTCGTGCTTTTATTTTGATCAATCCCAATTTGATTAATTTCCTCAATGCGCAATAACTCGCTGTTTTGGTTGGCAATGTGCTTTTGATTTTTGATCTCTTCCGTCATGTCACGAACAATCAAAATGAGACTATCCACAGTACCTTTTATGCCAAAGACAGGACCAATATTTGCGCCAATATACATCGTTGTACCATCCTCCAATGTTCGTGTAGAATGGTAGAAGGTTGGTTCGCCACTATCAAAGACTTTTGTAAGTTCAGCGAGTACTTGTTTTTTCTTCTTCGGTCGGATAAAATCTAAC
>JBNKGN010000098.1:0-10137 GCA_050289845.1 Crocinitomicaceae bacterium
CTGGAGCGGTTACGTATGTATGGTCGAACGGTGTGATTGATGGTGTACCGTTCAGTCCAATGAATACTGGAATTTACTCGGTGACAGGTTACGATTTAAACGGTTGTTCTGCAGTGGCACAAGCTACGGTAACAGTGCACGAAGGTCCAGATGTTTCTTTTACTTGGCTCAATCAAGACTTGTCTATGACCAATCCAGGGACGGATTTTATCAATCATTCTGAAGGTGCGGATAGTTATTTTTGGACATTTGGCGACGGTGTTTCCAGTAGTGAATTTGAGCCGTACCACGAATTTCCCAATCATGAAGGTGGCGAGTATCTTGTGACACTAGAAGGAACGACAGAATTTGGATGTGTGGACACGTATTCGCAATACATCCAGGTGGCGCAGGATTATTCAATTTTCGTTCCGAATACGTTCACTCCTGATAACAACGGGGTTAATGAAATCTTTAATCCAGTGATGTTTGGATTTGATCCGTACGAGTACACACTTTACATTTTCAATCGCTGGGGAGAAATTGTTTTTGAGTCGCACAATATGGAAATAGGTTGGGATGGTACTTTAAAAGATCGTTCCGATGCGGTACAAGACGGTGTATTTACATGGAAAATAACGGCGCGCGTGTTGAATACTAGCGAAACGAAAGTGTTTACGGGGCATGTATCGATCCTCAAGTAATGGACGGTTATTCAAACAAATTCAATTGTTCTTGCGTGTCGTCTAGTTCTGCATAGTGGAACTCTTCGCTGACCTCCGCGGTATTGCCAAGATACAATTTGCCACGAAGCGGTTTTACCGTATGAGAAACAAGTTCTTGAGAGGTGTTGGGATGAATTAACTCCTGCACCTCTTTTTCGTTTCCGTGCATCCACGTGTCCACAGTATCGGTATCAATTAGCAAGGGCATTCGTGCTTCGGGAATTTTTGGATTGTTGTGAATTGCTGCCATAAAAGGATTCGCTTTCGTTGTCACAATAGCAAAAGTGGGAATTTCAATGCCCGTTACAGGTTGCTTCCATGTATTTATAAGTGCTCCAATAAACATTCGTTTTCCATCTTTTCGTTGAATGTAATGCGGAAAGGTTTTCTTGTTCTTGTGGAAATGTTCGTAGAATCCGTCGACTGGAAGCACGCACCGCCCGTTGATTGCAGCTTTTTCGAAGCTAGGTTTCTCAAACATGGATTCTCCTCGGGCAATCAAGGTACTGTTCCAAATAGCCATCGCACGTTGATCGTCTTTTACCCAGTCCGGTACAAGTCCCCATTGCGCCGAAGTAAGATCCCAGCCTTCTTCCAATTTTGTAAAAACAAGTAATTCTGGATGTTCGAATCCATTTGCGTGATAAAAATCAGGTTGGTCTGTTTTAAGACGTTCCCATTTTTGCTTGAGGTACTCAATTTCTTCAGGAGACGCCTTCAATCGAAGGGCATCTTTATAGATGCGATAGGCAAGTTGGGCAGTATCGTAACACATTGGATGAAGATAGAATTTCTTTTTAAATATGGTAACAAGTGATTCGTTTCGGGTTTCCGACAGTTTGGAACTTTTTTCTTGACAAAACTATTGAAGTGGTGAGATCAGCTAGGAAATACTTGAGAAATGTCGTAACGAAGTACGGAATTGCAAACACAGAAAGGAATTGAAATCTAAGGGATTTTTACCCGCGAATGAATAATCAACGAAATGGGTTCCAAGAAGACGGTAATTGGTATTTTTGAAAAAGATATGAGTAGCAAATTAACGCTCTTCTTGCTTTGGTTTAGTGCGATTTCCTTTGGGCAGAATTCACCTGCGTACCACGAAATTCATATTCCGAATTGGACCGATTATGTTCAACGTTATCTTGACGGTGATCGTCTTCGAATGGATACTGTACACGAAACAGCGGATCTACTCACTAATTACTGGATGTCAGAGTGGGAGGGGATTCCTTTAGCGAAACGCAAAAAGGCCGTTGTGCGACATGTTAAACATCTTACAGAAGAACTTGATTACCAGGAGAAGAAAGAACAAGCCGTTGATCTTCAAACGAAGGAGCTGTTGTTCGAATTGGAGTATCTGAAACGTTCGTACGTCGAAAAAAGTTGGGCAGATCAGCATAATGATGTTACCCGAAAGGACAAAATTGCCATGTTGATAGCGACGTTTCAAAGCCACCGTAAAATGATCTATCCGATCATTGATTACCATTTAAATATCAGCGATTCGACCTATTTTTGGACACCAAATACAGAGGTGTCTTACAAGCGTTTTGGAACATTGGCCGATCGAAAAAAGATTGATACAGACGCGCAAATGATTGTATTGTTTGATGGTCTAAGTCACGACGGTTCTGCTCCAAAAATTAAAGGGATGGACACGGATCTCGACAACGAATGGGTGGTAAAATGGGGAGATGAGGTGCATACGGATGTAGTGGGTTCACGCTTGTTTGCAGCACTAGGCTTTGATGTGGATCATCCTTATTTTTATGGTAATAATGAATTGTTTCTAGTGTTGGATAGTACCAGAGGCGTGGGGACCTGGGAAGCTTTACAGGATAGTATTCAACGGATCTACTCGGTCGATTTAACGCCGTTTTTTTCGCGCGAAATGATGGTGGATGAAGCGTTGATAGCACAAAATGAAAAATTTGAGCCCTATATCGGAAGACAAGTGGTGACTTTTAGAGAATGTGCCATCGAAGCACGTCCCGATCGCGTGAAACGCCTGGGATCTTTTCTGCCTGATGATTTGATGAATGAAGCAAACCCAACTTTACGTGGCGCTTTGTTGGCTCATGTTTGGATTGATAATTGGGATGTACGTGAACAAAATACATTGTTAACGACAGTGCATGACGGGAACCATCACTATCACGTTTCTGCCGTTTTTTCCGATTTAGGAACAAGTCTGGGCGTCCAACTGTCACCAATTTCAGGTGATTTTAAAGTGGGATTGGTCAATGAATTGGGCTGGGATGCTGCCAAACGAGGTAAAAAGAAGGTGCGATTGAAAGGTCGAATCAATGCGTGGTCGCGTCCCTATGAAATTACGAGGTACGAGGATTTGGAATGGATGGCAACGCAAATAGCGACTATCGATAGTCTTTCACTTCGGAAAATTTTAAAGAAATCAGGATGGCCAGCTGCTGTTCAGGAACTCTATTTTCATAAATTGGCTTCCCGTCGTGCATCGATTTTACATGCTTTTCAAATAGAAGATCCACATCCGATCGAATTTAATCGAAGACTGAATTTTACTGACGCCTCCCACGAAATTAAGAAAGGAAAACTGAAAGCGATAGCATCGGAGCATCCAGAACATTTAATCGGTCGCAAGGGTCGCATGCGGAATTATGGGAATTAAGTGGTGTTGCTATATCGTGTTTTGTTGCCTTGCGTTTGGTGGATGGGGGCAAGCGACTGAAGAGCAGTTGAAATTTGGATTGCCTGATTCCCTGGGAGAATATACGCTCTTGTTTGGGATCAATGACATGGAAAATTATGCTTCTCGCGTGCACAGTGAGTATTTCTACTACGACATCTACTTGGATACTCCAGACGATCTACTTTTAAAAGAAGGTTTTTCTTTGCGATTGCGCAAACGCGTTTGGAACGATACAACCGTGACCTATTCAATGCAGTTAAAGCGCGAAATGACCGATTCCAGTGCCGTTCGGATCGAAGTAGAGGAGAAAGAACTGGATTTTTACCGTCATATTTCTCACGACGGTCGTACACTTTATGTGACTGAGTTGATGGATCGGATTTTTGAGGCGACTTTTACAAACGGAGCGAAGGACGAACCCGCTGCTGGTTTTTCGTGCATCCAGCTCAATGATTGGTTGCATTCGGTAGTAGGGAGTCCGATTACCCCGTTTCAATACCTTCAATTTTTTGATACAGCACAATTTTCGGATGCGACACTGAAACAACTCGAAGTGAAGTTTGTCGGGAAGTCGCAGCGCATTCGTGGACACGTTTATCTTTCTGTTGACAATCCTTGGGGTGTACCGTTAATTCCTGCAAAATCGCAAGATCTTCCTCCATTCTTTCAAGAGCATTCGGAAGCGATATGGCTACTGGAAACGTCCCTCGATTTCTCTACTTTTTACGCCGTGGAAACACCGGGAATCCCGATTCATATTCGTGAATTCGAGGTCGAGAATAAATACAAGAACGCCGCGATAAGTACCATTCTATTGAACGATTTTAGCGCGGCGTTGCAAGAGGCTTTCGGAGTATTTCCGCAACAAGACTCAAAGTATCTTCAAGCCCACACGGCATCCGATTATTAATTTTTTAAGACGCGAATCATCGTTTTCTGCAATCCGTCGGCTTCTATTTCAAGGAAGTAAACACCAGTAGCGGCATCCAATTTCCAGGCAATCTCTGAGGCACTATTAAACACGCGCTCTTCGATGAGTTGTCCTGGTGCGTTTGTACATTTCACGCGAACATGTTGTAGTTCGTTACCAAAAACAATGCGGAATTGACCGTCGTTTGGATTCGGGAATACCTGAACCGATGTCGTTGAGAATTCCTGCAACCCGATTTTATTGACGGTAAAACACGCTGAGGTATCCGCACAGTTTCCAGAGGTCACCACTACAGCATAGAGACCGTTAGCTGTTGGCTGATACGTTTGACTCGTAGCTCCAGATATTGCACTAAAGTTGTCGTTACAATCAACCCATTGGTAGCTGGCGTTCGCCGTATTCGCTGTAATCGTGAAATCGTCCACCATAGATGCCGTTGCGTCCGTCGTTTCAATCACCAAATCGAGGGTAAAGGTGGAGTCACATCCAGCAACCGTCGTGTAAAGTGCATCATACGTTCCTGTACTCGTATATGTTTGTCCATTCACAGGCCAGATATAGCTATCGCAAATAGTAACTTGTTCTGTAGCGGCATAAGAGGATGTGATATTCAAATCCAGGGTTGCCAGAGAATCACACCCAAGACTGTTTACAAGGGAAGCTGAATATTGTCCACTCGTCGTGTATGTCGTATTATTTGCGCCCCAAACATAACTGTCACATGCTGAAACCGTTTCGGTGGTTGGCGCAGATGCAGGGAGTATGGTCAAATTGAGCGTTACTGTGCTGTCGCATCCGTTGGAATTGACCAAAACTGTTGTGTACTGCCCAGAATTGGTGTAGGTGGTTCCGTTTGCCGCCCAGAAATAACTTTCACAGTTTGTCGCTGTTTCCAGTCCTGTTGTCGGTTGCGTAATGGTGAGGTTTAAAGTTACCGTCGAATCACAGCCCGATTGCGCCATTACCGTTTCGATGTATTGCCCAGACGTGTTGTACGTGGTTCCGTTGAGCGCCCATTGATACGAACCGCAAGCCGTAGCACTTTGAGACGTCGCAGCTACGTTTGAAATCGTAAGATCCAATGTTACTGTTGAGTCACAGCCGCTACTCGATGTAAGATTCGCCGTGTAATTTCCAGAACTTGTATAAGTGCTGCCCGTTGCCGACCAAACATAATCGGTACATGCTGTTACAACTTCCGTTTCGGAGTAGATCGGATGAATCGTCAGATCAAGCGTTACAATGGAGTCACATCCTGCAACATTGGTCAAGGTGAATGTCGCCGTAGTATTGTCAGAGGTATAGGTGTTTCCATCGATCCATGCGTAGGAACCGCAACTTGTTACAACATCAGTCGCATAGTTGGTCGCAATCGTCAAGTTGAGTGTTACGACGGAGTCACATCCATTGGCGTTGGTTAATGTTTCCGTGTAGGTACCACTCGAATTGTAAGTAAGTCCGTTGGCACTCCATGTATACGCGCTACAGTCAACAACCGTCTCTGTGCTCGTTGTTGGAACTGTTATGGTCAGATCAAGTGTCACAATCGAATCACAACCGTTGGATCCTGTCAGTGTTTCTGAGTAGGTTCCGCTTGAAGTGTAGGTGAAGCCGTTGGTGCTCCATGTGTACGAATTACAATTCACGACAGTTTCCGTGCTCGTTGATGGCGTTGTAATGGTTAAATCCAGCGTTACGATCGAATCACAACCGTTGGTTCCTGTCAATGTTTCGCTATACGTTCCGCTGGAAGTATAAGTCAATCCGTTCGCTGCCCAAGTGTACGAGTTACAATTGGATACGGTTTCGGTACTTCCCGTGGTGCCGCCTGTGATTGTGAGATTTAGGGTAATTGTTGAATCACATCCTGTTGATGCCAGAATAGTTTCTACGTACGTTCCAGAGGTCGTGTACGTTTGACCGTTAGCAGACCATGTATAACTTCCACAAGCTGATTCTGAAACAGACGTGGTTAAATTCCCAATTCCCGAAGGCAAATCGAATGCTTCTGTTTGATCACTTCGACTGGTAGCACTTCCTTGATCCGCTGAAAAACCGAGTCCGCGATTCGCAAATACATTCCACAAGAGACATTGATTGGCACCGCCGTACAAGAGTTGATCTGCTTGAAGAATGGCATCACGTCCATCCACGAAGCCTGGTCCGCATGGCTGTAATTTTAATCCTTGGATCACAAGATTCATCGCGATGTTGTTTCCGCCTATTCCGTTGTACAGGTCCGGATCGTAGCCGTATTGGTCAATCAAAGCCCAGCTCATATCCCACAGAATGGTGCACCAAACAAAGCCGATTCCATGGGGTACAGAAACTCCAGCGTTCGTGTTGGCATACGTGTAATTGTTTACAGCAAAGTCCGTATTGTAAGGTACAGGACGAATTCCAACGCCACTAGTTGATTCTCCCATAACCCAGGTACCCATTCCACGATTGTCTGTAGAAACATCTCCTGGTTGCATGGTCAACATTAGCGCAAACCAATCGGACCAGCCTTC
Source organism: Crocinitomicaceae bacterium (assembly GCA_050289845.1). Lineage (GTDB taxonomy): Bacteria > Bacteroidota > Bacteroidia > Flavobacteriales_D > Crocinitomicaceae > UBA4466. The sequence goes on from JBNKGN010000098.1 coordinate 6,820, forward strand.
CCCCATTTGTTCGTTGTTATTGAGACAGTTCGAGTTGGAAGCTCCTCCCGTCAACCGGGTAGAAATACCATGTCCATATTCGTGGGCAATAATTCCATTGTCAAAATCACCGTCAAGATCGAAGGCTGGGGCATCTACGAGTGTTCCATTGACTGTTCCGCCTGATTCAATCTCAGCAATAATGGCTTCTCCGTCGATATCGCTTACCATTACAGAAGGAATCGTCACACCTGGTCCAGCGCCTCCCATTGCGAATGGTGCTCCAGCGACATTGTTTACCATGATTACGGCAAGTGCACCTTCATTTTGAGCGCGCGTTACCTTGTCAACAAAGGCACAGTTTCCACGGCGAATCACCACAATCTTTCCAGACATACTTGGTCCATTGACAGGGGCTTCACACGCATCTACGGCATCTGGAACATTATCATCATACAACACAAAATCAGAAGTGATAGGTGTAGTTGTAAGTGCAGGACCGAATCCAGCTGCTAATGCCATGTAACCTCCTGCAAGGGATCCAGGCGAATTAATCGTTAACAATTGTGGTCCAGGGTTGTTCCACAAATACATTTGCATGCGAGGATTCTGTCCGTCGGGAGGCGTCGCGAAGTTCGCATTATTCATTCCTCCGCCGTCTTGAGCATCGGCATTTACATTATCGGAAGCTGCACCTCCATTGCCGTAATTATTTTCCTGGAAATTTCCACTGGCTTCGTCGAAACCGTAATGATACCAAATGTCGTGCATCATATTGTTCATGTAGAACAAATTAGTGATGGCTGCGTCTTGATAATTGGAAGCTGTCTGATTCATATTCAATGGGAAGTTGAACTGAAGAGAAGCTCCTCCAGAAGGTCGTGCACCTGTACCGTTATTGCCATTCGCATCTTCTTGCGCGACGACATTGTTTCCGTTCGTGTTGGTAAACTCTGCTCCGACAGCGCCATTGGTATCATGCCAGCCATAAGGGGAAGCAACAAGATCTGCGGGACCTGTCACGAGTGTGCGGCCTCCGTGATTGGGACTTTCTACAGGGAGCGCAAAAACAGTGTATTCATCCGTCGCTGGAGTTACTGGAAGCAGGGGGAGCGGGGAAGGAGTTGTGATTTCCATTAAAGCGGAATGGTCATGGTTGATGTGGCTAAATTGCACACCATCCAAGTTACACGAAGCGACCCAATCGTTGCGGTCTATTTCTTCTCCCGTATGTGCATCAATGCGTAGGCTCCACCAATGATTCGAACTTATTTCATAGATAGAAAGTTCCCAGGCGAGTTGTAATTCCTCGTTGTTGTAAGCGTAGACCAATCGCACAGGGATGGGGTTTTGAGAGATTTTATCATCTTCAAATACAAATTCGTTTTCTTTTGACTCTAACAAAGTGAGCGTTTCTGTAATTGGAATCTCCAATGCGCGACAGGCTGCTTGTATTGCTTCTGATGCCGTTAATTTGGGTGTCGTCTCATTCGCTGTGATTGTTCCTTTTACCAAACGATTTCCACTAAGAATCACGTTGTCTTCTGAAATAGCAAATGTAGCGAGACCGTTGTAAATAGGAAGTTTGTTATGCAGTTGCCGAACGTAGACGTAGGTTATTTTTGACGTTTCATCCGTATGAGAATCGGTGATTTCCCATTGTTTTTGATCGCCAAGTTCCAATTCAGCAGCATGTCGGTCCAAATAGGATTGAATTTGGCGTTGGGTGGATTGCGCAAAAGTAAGGCTATACAGCAATACCATCACACTTGAGAGAATGATACGATTCATAAATAGAGAGTTCAATCGAAACGCAGTAACCTGCAAATTCCGAGGTTCATATAGTTTTAGCTTTAACAATATAGCAAAAAAATGAATCCCTCGAATTTTGTAACGGTCATTTACACAGCGTCGACGGATTCATTCGTCGGGAAGAAATTACCGCTGCCATTCTTTTAAACTAATATACCCCATGACGCAAAGAACGGCGCCTCCCCAAATATAAAAAGCAATCGGGAGCGATTCAATTCCTTCATATTGCGTAAAAAAGCCCCAGATAAACATGGCTGCGGCCTTGGTCCACACGGAAATCCACATCACTAGATGCAATTGTGATTCGTAAGGAGTACAGCGGTCGGCGTGGTAGTGCAATTCATCGATAAATTCTTGGCTAAAGCGGGTAATGCTTGCACCGATAAGAATCGGTAACATCGCGAGTGGTGCCCAGTACATTCCAACGAGGGAAAGTTCCATAACCAACGAAGCGGTGAGAATGTTGCGATGTGTGTGTAATTCGCGATCGGTAATATCAACGTGTGCCAGTTTCTTGTGTGTCAGTGCATCCAGCGACCAGGCGACCGTAAAGACTGTTGCAGAAATCAGTAGCGTGAGTGCCCAAAACTGCGGTGTTGTTTCCTTAAAGAGCTCCATAGTATGTTAAGATAATAATTGCGATGAGGAAAACCACACAAGTAAACAAATTCATCCATTGACTAAAGAACGCGACTTTGCGGTGACGTCCCAGAAAAAAGAGGTTGGCACTTCGCCAGCCGACCACCATCAACGAAAAGAAAAGCAATCCGGGTTCTATTGGATAATTGATGGCTAAAAACAATAATGCCGCATTAAAAAAGTGTAGAAACCGCATTGTTCGACCAAATCCCAACACGACGGGTAAGGTTTTAACGCCAATTTTACGATCGTGTTCCACGTCAGGGATGTCGCGGATTATGCCGCCGATGGTTACTTGCGCCGCAGCGATAAAGAAAAAACGCATCAAAAGCGGATCGTTCGTGACGGCACCACCAATAAGAACCAAAGCCCCCCAAACACCACCAATCATCAGGTTTTTAACTAAAAAGAAGTCTTTTAAGCGAAAACGTTTTTTGCCGATTTGAAAGTTCATGCAGTAAAGTGCTCCTAAAATGCCCATAATTGCCATTGTATAGAAAACGGTATTTGGTAACCATAGAATCGCTAATGGGATAACGATAACAATGAACTGCAGTAAGACAAGTACATTCAACGGCTTGGCTAGAAAAGCGCGGAGATTTTGTTGGAAATTCTGGTGCTGTGCGAAAATATCGTTCATGCGATAGACAAGAAAAACGCCGATGATATTGATCCAGAAAACAAGCATAAATGCAGCGAAAGTTAGGGTGCTGGAAATGAGATAGCCTGCAGTTACAAGTGCAGAAGAAGCCATTAAGAACCAAAGGTATCTTTTAAGAACGGGGGTAATAACGGATGGCAACATAGGCGTTCATTTGGGTTTTGTACGATTCAAATGTAGTGCCAATTCAAGCAATTCCCGTATTGAAGTGAGCAAGTAGTGGAAGG
>JBNKGN010000099.1:0-10038 GCA_050289845.1 Crocinitomicaceae bacterium
AAGCCACCTTTTTATAAGAATTTTTGACAGCATAACGGTTTTTCAATTCCTTTACGCGCCGCACGATCTTAAGAAATTTCCCAGGCGTTTTGTATTTGCGAATCACGAAGAAGGAAACACTCATCCACATGCGGGCCACGGTCACATTTTTACGTATCCCCGAAAGAATGCGAGGGGAATTTGTCATGCTTATTGGATGGTCTGCCATGAGTGACTTGTTTTCGTTTGGTACAAAACTAGGATAGTTGCAGTTCTTGAAGGTACGGAATAAAGCAATTCATACCCTTACAGTTGTGTTTTTCGCAATTATGAGATGTTTTTTGGGCGATTTTCAGCAGCAGCCTCGCTTTTGCAATTATTTTTGAGTTCTTCGAATCCAGGCAGGCAGGAGGATAGACCCAATCAGCAAATAAGGGAAATACGAAATAAGCCGCCAAATTAGAGCCAACACTCCCAAAAGTAGGGCGGAAGCGGTGAACGTAGAAAGCAATTCTCCAAAAGCAAATTCAGCAACACCACTCCCTCCAGGGGTTGGACTTACCAACATAAAGAGCCACAAGACCAATTGCTTTCCTAAAATGGTAATGTTGTCGATGAATCCTAAATGTAAAAAAGCATTTAGCACTGCGTTGATGACCAAATAGCGCGAAATCCAACTTGCAAAGGTGGAGAGAAAGACCTTGCCCCAAAATGCCCGCGATTCTCGTTTGAACTCTCGTGAAGCCGTTTCGATGTCCTTGCCCCACTCACGAGCAATGAATTTCCACCGGCGGATAAAAGGCAAACTGAAGATGCCAAGTAAAAAACGGGTTGCTAACTGTGGATACCAGAAAAGCGTTAAGTAGAGTAGCAAACAAATTCCGAAGATTACACTTGCGCCAATCCAAAACCACCACATCAATGGGAGCGAACTGTCAACATTTTCGGGAAACAAGTCCGCATTTTGAATAAATAAAAAGACCAAAGGAATCATCAGGACAAAAAAGAGGTTGTCCATAAATGCTGTGATGATCACAATCGCTGTGGCTTTTCCAAAAGGGATCGTTTCCCGGTTCAAAATAAACATCGCAACGGCAGCGCCACCAACAACCCCAGGAGAAAGAGCCGAGGCAAATTCCCAAATCATAATCACGTAGAAACTCGCTTTCCAGGAGAGTTTGTTTTTTGTAAGTATTCGAATGCGGAGCATGTAAAAGAAATCACGACCAGCGGTAAAAAGGACGGCGCCCAATAACCAGGCGATGACACTGAAATTCCAATCAATTCCTCCTAGAATGTTGGCAAATGTTTGTTCTTCATAGTTGCCACTAGTTGCCACACGAAATTCGTTGGCGTCATTTAAATCAACGTTGTTATTATGGTTGGCGTCCACCCAAACATGCGTCCCTGTTCCTTCAGCAACAGGTAAAAATTGGGTTTCGGTGACACTTCGATAGAGCATCCAACTAGTGATCAATAAGCCAATGCCAATCGCTAAAAAAATGCGCCAGCCACGAAAGGCTTTTTGAACAGGATTACTCATTGGAAACAGTAGGTTTCAGTGGGACTTCCACCGACCAATTCGCGCGCACTTTCACGGGTTTCGAATAGGTGTCTATCCGTTCAGGTTGCTGTAAATCAGGGAAAGATCCTCCGTCCCAATAACCATTTCCATTTTCGTCTTGAATCACACGAAATGTATAGGTCCCAGGGGGAACGTCAGCAAATTCAAGTCGCGCATTGGTTCCGTCAGTTGTGATCGTTTCCATAACCTCGTTGCGCAAAAGCAATTGAACAACCAAAGGACCTGAGTAGGCGGAGGCATCCAAAAGGAGCGTACCAAAATCTTCCTCGCTGCCAAGCGACAGGGTTGCCACAAACGCTTTGGAGTCCCCGTAAGCAGAGGAAACAGCCCCTTCATCGAAACGTATTTTTATGTTTTGCACCAAATGTCGGTCAAAATGTACGTCAAATTTGTTCAAATGGAAGATTGCAGAATCAGTGGGGATTTCGGAGGTATCCGCCTGATTGGTGATGTGAATTTTGCTTGTGTCAACACTCGTGATAAGAGCGTTAATCGAAAAAACAGCGGATTCATTGGGCGAGAGTTTCGCTTTCTGATTGGAGAATATCGTGATGGGTGTTGTTTGCTCGTCTTTTTTAAAGCGGTACGACAGCGTATCGCTTCGCATTTCATTTTCTGTTCCTGTTTCCAAAGTGATTTTAGCGCTTGCGCCCTCCAACGCTGCGGGACTGAATACCGTCAATTTTTTCTCTTCGAGGACGTATGCATCCACCGAAGTTCCATTGATAAAAGGCGAAAAGTTCGGAAGCGTATCGAACAGATGGTTGGATTCCACGGAGAAGGCACCAGGAGCAAGAAATGTAACGCGCTCGTAGATTAATGGTTGGGCAGGCGAAAAAACCCGCATTGGTACCGAGTCAAATTGGTTCGAATCAATTGATATCGTTGCCGTTTCGGGAAAGCCTAATCGCTCGTTGGTTTGCCACTCTAAATCGGCATTTTCGTCTTCAAAAGCCAAAAGTTTGTATGTGCCTTTGTGCAAATAATTGAGTTGCGCCTTTCCGGCTTTGGATTTGGCAAAACTGACCAATTTTCCCGTTTCAGCATCACTCAAAACCAATGTAACATCAGAAAGCGGTTCATGCGTAAAGGCATCCATTATGGCAACGGAATACGAAATGGAATCAATCTGATCTCCCGTAGAAAAAACAAATTGTAGTGTTGTATCATTGTTTTCGGTGACATCTTTTACCGTTCCATTCAAATAGATGGCATACGTGGTGTTGGGTTCCAAATTGCCTTCCCATGTTAGTGTTAGCGTTTTCTTTTGAACCGTAGCATCAACCGTGGCATGTGGTGGCACCATTCGAACGGTTTGAAGTGGATTCACCAGGGTGAAGTATTCATCGAAGGGAATCACAAAGGAATTGCCTGTGTAATTTGTCGTTGCATTGGAAGGGATCATTTCATCCATCAGAGGCTTGGGTGCTATGGTATCTTTCGATCCACCCGAAATCCTCCCAACTTGTGCACATCCTGCCAGAAGCGCAACAAAAACGACTATAAAGTACTTACCAGCCATTCGCAAATTTGATTGAGATAGATGGAGTCAACTCCGTCGAAACTCGCCAATTGATCACTATCGATGTCCAATACACCCACCACTTGGCACTCTTTAACCAAAGGAATCACAATTTCACTTTTTGAAAGCGAACTACAGGCAATATGTCCCGGAAACGCGTCAACGTCGTCGACAATTACGGTCTCTTTTCGTTCCCACGCAGCGCCGCAAACACCACGTCCTATTTGAATTCGGGTACAGGCAACAGGTCCTTGAAACGGTCCGAGCACCAGTGAATCGTCCTTCACATTGTAAAAACCTACCCAGAAAAACCCGAAAGCTTCTTTTAAAGCAGCGGCAATATTGGCCTGATTGGCAACTAGATCTTTTTCGTCACCAATAAGCGCCTTAATTTGTGGAATCAACGATTCGTATTTGGTGGCTTTATCTCCTGAAACAATTACTAAATCTTCCGCCATAACAGGGTTTTGTACAAAAGTGCTTTTTTTACAGGGATTCTCCAATTTTTAAATGGATTCCAATGAAATCAAAGGTCCTGAAAGAAATTTTTTTACCTTCCTTTATTCAAAAGAAACAGTAATAACTGTTCACCATTCGAAGGCAATATAAAACGCTAAAATGGTGGGAAATATTTTTAAAAAACGTGTTTTCGAAGGAATAATTTTCTTTAACTTAATTTAGAGTAACGCATAAAAATCAATTAGAATGTTAGAAAAAGTGCAGATGGAGAAGGTGTTGTTTTTGGACATAGAAACAGTGCCTCAGGTGTATAATTATGCCGATGTTGAAGGAAAAGCACGCGATTTGTTCGAAGCGAAAACCAAATGGATGCAAAAGGAGGATAAAACCTTTGATCAAATTTACGACGAACGTGCGGGTATTTTTGCGGAGTTTGGGAAAATTGTTTGTATTTCAGTAGGGTATGTGAACGCCACTTCAACGGGAAATCAAATTCGTTTGAAGTCTTTCTACCACGATGACGAAGAAACCTTGTTACGCCAATTCAAGAAATTATTGGACGAACATTACAACACACCATATCACATTCTTTGTGGGCATAACGCGAAAGAATTCGATTTTCCTTATATCTGCCGTCGCATGCTGATCAACGGAATTAGATTGCCGCAAACCCTGGATATTGCTGGAAAAAAACCGTGGGAAATTAGTCATCTCGACACCATGGAACTATGGAAATTTGGCGACTTTAAAGCCTATACTTCTTTGGCGTTACTCTGTCATGCCTTTGATATTCCAACTCCAAAAGATGATATTTCTGGCGCAGATGTCGCACGAGTCTATTACGAAGAAAAAGATTTGGAGCGCATCAAAGTGTATTGTGAGAAGGATGTTGTCGCATTGATTCAGTTGTTTTTACGAATGAGAGGCGATGCCTTGGTGGATGAAGGTGAGGTGTATTATTCGTAAAATGTTTTAGGTAAAACAATGGCAAAATGGAAGAGAATCGACTAACTTTGTCACAAATCAATAACTTACCATTATGAAAAACAGACTATTGTTAGTGTCTTTGTTTTTTGTCAGTTTTGGTGCTAATTCACAAGAGGTCATCTCGACACAAGGGGACTCTTATTCGAATGCAAATGGTTCTGTAGACTTCACGATCGGTGAAGTTGTAATCAATACAGGAACGGATGGCACCAATGACATCACACAAGGATTTCATCAAACCAATTGGAATTTTGCTGGGCTGGTAAATCACCAACCAGACGTTCAGGCGCTTATCTACCCGAACCCCACCCAAGAATCCCTTGTCATTAAAACGGAACAATTCGAAGGAGTAACCTATCAAATGGTGGATGCTACAGGAAGAGTTGTAAGAGAAAGCCAACTTTCGGGAGAGGAAACCTTAATTACCGTTAGCGACCTTGCACCAGGAAATTACAACGTCGTATTAATGAATGCAGGCGTACCAATGAAAACCTTTAAATTGATCAAAAACCTATAACAGTATGAAAAAGCAAATTTTAACCACAGTTGCTGTATTAGCGCTATCATTCCTTTCTTTTGGACAGGCGCCACAGGCATTTAAATACCAGGCAGTCATTCGCGACCCTTCGAACCTTATTCTTAACAATCAGGCTGTTGGAATTCAATTGGTGATTCATCAAGGGTCAGCGGGAGGAACAGCGGTTTATACAGAAACATTCGCTCCAACAACCAATGCTTATGGGTTGGTAAACCTTGAAATAGGAACAGGAACGACTGTAGACGATTTTTCCGCAATTGACTGGGCAAATGGTCCTTACTACATGGAAACAGCGGTTGATTTGGCTGGTGGTACGTCGTATACTTCAATGGGAACATCACAATTGGTGAGCGTTCCTTACGCATTACACGCTGCCGTTGCAGATTCATCAATGATTGACATGGTGAACGATGCCGATGCGGATTCTACGAACGAGTTGCAAACACTTTCTATTGCGAATGATACATTGTATCTTTCTGACGGAGGTTCTGTAAGTCTTACCGCTTATAACCAAACGATAGTTAGTGCAGATCCAGGAAACACAATTACTGCTGGAACGGACGGTGGAGCCTTTTTGGCAGGAAATCCAGGTGCTGATAACGATTGGGAAGTGGTTGGAAACAACATGCGTGCAATGCCAACAGGCGGAATTTCCATAGGAACAAATGGGAACAACTACCTTGAAAAAGTAACGATAGGTGACACAGGATTGTTCCGCGTTTCTTTTGGACATGCAGGAAACTTTAACGAAGTTGAATCAGGACGTTTTGCCTTTACTGAAGACGTAGACTTCAATGGTACGTGTGGTTTTGAATTCCATCACGACGGTCAGGCAAATACCTTGTCACTTGAGTCTGGATGTACGGCATTGTCCGATACGTCAATCGTATTTACGAGAACAGGAGAAGTGAGAATTCCAGAACGTATTAAAATCGGTGAAAACTCAAACCCTTCTGTTGATGTTCACATCAAACAAAGTTCTGAGTCAACATCACCATCAGGTGCAGGTATTCGTTTTGAGGCATTATCAACAACAGACCAATACCAATTGTGGAACGGTGGTGGAACCTTCAATTTCGGGTTTAATGGCACACGTGTTTCGTACATTAACAACACGGGAGCTTACACGCAAACGTCTGACCGTCGATTAAAAAGCAATATCGTACCAATGGGTAGTGTTTTGGACAGAGTTCGAAAACTGGAGCCCGTTCAGTACACATATTCACACTTAAACGATGGAACAATTTCAAAAGGATTTATTGCGCAGGATGTACAGGCACTTTTCCCAGAAATGGTGAGTGTTTCACCTGATACTAAAATGTTGGCACTTCCGTACGATGAGTTCAGTGTGATTGCTGTAAAAGCGATCCAAGAGCAACAAGACATCATCGATCAGCAACAACAACAAATCGACGAGTTAAAAGCGCAGGTAGCTTTGTTGATGCAAGCGGTGAAAGTGGATACAACACCTCAAGAAACATCTGTGGATGCTGCGGTTGAGACTGCGAATCCAACGGACGCAGACCAAAAATAAACGGCAAACAAATAATAATTTGTGAGAATGGCGCTACGATAGTAGCGCCATTTTTTTATCGTAAATCAACGGTTGTTTTGATACAGTAGTTGAAATGCTTCGGAAAGGTGTGAAATGATATCGGACGCTGTCATTGTTTCCATACCTACATTTTTCGCTGCGAGATCACCTGCTAAACCGTGCAAGTAGCATCCGAGAATACAGACATTTTTAGGAGTGTAACCCCTTGCGAGAAGCCCCGTGAGTAGCCCTGTTAAAACGTCACCACTTCCGCCTTTCGCCATTCCAGCATTGCCTGTTGAGTTAAAGATGAGAGTACCATCAGGACAGATAATAGAAGAGTATTTTCCTTTCAGTAGGATGTAAATCCCCAATTCTTTTCCTTTTTCACGCGCAAGTGTGAGTCGCTCTGTGGCATTTTGTGAATCGCCAAAAAGTCGGGCGAACTCTTTCACGTGTGGTGTGATGATTGTTTGTGCAGGGAGCAAAGAAAGATCCGATTCCTTGAGTAAGTTGAGTGCATCTGCATCCAACACCATCGGATGACGGCACGTTTGAATCAATTCGAGGAGTAATTTTTTCGTTGCGGCACTTTGTCCAATCCCTGGACCGATCCCAACAGCGGAGAATTTCTCAATAGCACTTGATCGTTCAAGGGTGTTTTCCCCAACACTCATGCACATCGCTTCGGGACAGGCTGTTTGGAGAATTGGATAGCCACATTCTGGAGCATGAATGGTCGTCAAACCAGCACCAGAGCGAAGACAAGCCTTCGTGCTTAAAACCGCAGCGCCTATCATACCTTTCGACCCGCAGAACAATGCCGCATGTCCAAAGGTTCCCTTGTGTGAAAAAGAGGATCGCTGCTTGAGGATAAGTCGAATCTCCTCCATTGTAGTAAGCGATTCGGAAACAGTTAGTGTGTCAATAAATGCCTCGTCTAGCCCAATGTCTAATACATGCCATTGACCAACAACCGTTGCATAATCAGAAAGTAAAAAATTGCGTTTCGGACATTGAAACGTAAAAGTGTAATCAGCGTGAATGATATGTTTCAAATAGGAAGAACAATCCCCACGGTCATACAAACCAGAAGGAAGGTCTACACTGCATACGCAAGAATGTTCGGAGCAATTAATGTGTTCGACGACTTCGCCCAACAAGCCTTCTAAAGGACGAGAAATTCCCGTTCCAACAAGTGCATCGATAACAATTGAATGTATTTTCTTTGGTAAAAAGTTGCCTGAAACAATTGGGTGAATCGTTACGCCAGAAGCTTTCAGTCGCTCTTGGTTTATTTTATTGTCCGCACTAACGGCATCCGAAAAGTGTACGAGATAACAAGCAACTGTCCACTTCTTATTTGCTAAGAGTCGTGCTATGGCAAGTCCGTCCCCACCATTATTCCCCGTGCCGCAAAAGATACTGACGTGGGCATCATGGTCCACAGCCTGTATTTGTTTCAAAAAAGCTTCCACAAACGCTATGCTCGCACGTTCCATTAAATCAATGGATGCAATCGGTTCGTGACGTATCGTATATGCGTCCGTTTCCTGAAGTTGCTGGGAAGAAAGTAGTTTCATGCGGCTAAAATTAGTTACAAAAAAAAGGCGTTACTCCCAATAGAGCAACGCCTTTTCCAATTATACAACAATCTAGTTGATGTAGACAACTTCCGTAGTTGTTGTCTCTTGCTCAACCTTAATAATTCCTTGACCAGTATTACCATCTTTGGAGGCATCGATATTAAGAACCGCAACACCTGCTTGCCCTAATTGATACACATCATCAAAGTTAAAGATGGCCTCACCAGCAGAGTTCGTCGTCGTTGTATCATACAACGTAACGCTTGAAGCCTGTCCAGTGGTAGATTGTCCATAAACGATCACACGAGCCCCTGAAACCGGGTTGTTTGATGCGTCGCGCACGACAATTTTCGCGATAGTTTCTTGTTTTTTACGACAAGACACAGTTACCATTCCTACAAACAGAAGGAACAATCCAAAAAAGAGAATTCTTGATTTCATCATTAGTTTAATTAATTCGGTAAGAACACGGTTTCAACAGCAGTCGTATGCACGCGACTACGAATATAGCCCATCGTTGTTTTCGTATCGGTTTTCGCTACGATATCAAAATAGGCGACAGGGTTTTCTTTCTCGCCCGCCTCATCGTAATAAGGTTGAACATTGAAATAAGCAAACCCAGATTCGTTGGTAACAATAGTATCAACGTAAGCCATCGTTGCAGGATTAGAGTTTACATCACCAATAATTACAACTTTCGCGCCAGACACAAGTTCATTACTTGCCGAACGAACGAAAATTTTAATTACCGATGGGTTTTTATTCTTACAAGAGTGCATCACTCCTAAAGACAAAAAGACCAGCCCCAAAACGGCCATTTTACGTGTTATATTCTTCATGTTTTTCTTATAAACAAAGACGTTCAAAGATAATCTATTTCAATTATATATGAGAACTTTAGCCCTTAATTCTTACCTTCGTACGCCTAATTGAGTGGTTTTGTTTCAATATTAAACAAATAAATACAACTAAAAGTTACAATTTACCATACTATCTTCTGTAACGAAGGAAAATAGGATTGGTTGGGATCTAGCAACGATGAAAGAAAAAGTTGAACAACTGAAATTGAAAATCGAGGAATTTGAAATTAACTCGAAAGAAGCATTGGAGAAATTCCGTATTGCGTTTTTAGGCTCGAAAGGAGCTGTAAAAGATCTTTTTAATGAATTAAAGGAAGTCCCGAACGAAAGCAAACGCGAAGCGGGGCAACTGGTGAATGGCTTGCGTCAATTGGCTCAGGATATTTTTGATACAAAGAAAGATGTACTTGAAAGTGAAACCGATGCTACAAACCAATTGGATGTTACACGTCCAGGTGATTCAATAACATCGGGAGCGAGACACCCATTGGCTTTGGTGCGCTCAGAGATTATTGAAATTTTTAGTAGAATTGGGTTTACCGTGTCTGAAGGACCAGAAATTGAAGACGATTGGCACAATTTCTCTGCGTTGAACTTTCCGGAAGAACACCCAGCACGCGATATGCAGGATACCTTTTTTATCGAGAAAGGTGCCGATAGAAAATCAGAAGTGGCTTTGAGAACACATACGTCGTCTGTACAAGTACGCGTCATGGAAAACGAGAAACCACCCATTCGTACCATCTCTCCTGGGCGCGTTTACCGTAACGAAGCGATTTCGGCCAGAGCCCATTGCTTTTTCCATCAAGTGGAAGGTTTGTATATCGACAAAGACGTTTCATTCGCGGATTTGAAGCAAACATTGATGTATTTCGCGAAGGAAATGTTTGGAGAAAAAGCGCAAATTCGCCTTCGCCCATCGTATTTCCCTTTCACAGAGCCGAGTGCTGAGGTGGATGTTTCTTGTACTATTTGCAATTCGAAAGGA
>JBNKGN010000100.1:0-10019 GCA_050289845.1 Crocinitomicaceae bacterium
TCATCTGTTTGTTCTGAGAAGTAGATCGCCAAATCAAACTTACTTCCTCCTTTTGTACCCGTATCGTATTCAGATATTTCCAGTCCGTCAAAATTGCTTGCTGAATGCTCTTCAAAAACCGAACTAGTCATGTTTACCACTACATCAAACAAGGCATGACGGCTCACATCGCGAACCAAATCCAGATCCTCCAAAACAGCCTCTAAAGGGACATGCTGATGCTTGTAGCCTTCCAGACAAACTTCTCGAACTTCTTTCAGAACATCCGAAACTATTCCCTTAGCATCCAAACGATAACGGAAACCTAATGTATTGACATAATAACCAATCTGACGCTCCAAATCGGGGTGGTTACGTCCTGTGCTTGGAACACCAATGATAAAGTCATCTCCCTGGGTATACTTATGTAAAAGCAGATATACTGAGCTCAATACACTCATTAAAGAAGTACTTCCTGTTTGTTGGTTCAACGACTTTAACTCTCTACTCAGGTCGGTTCCTAGCGTGAAGCTTACCATGTCTCCCAAAAAGGTATGCATCTTGGGACGTGACTTGGCTATCGGAAGGTCCAATACTGGCAAATGACCCGAGAACTGATCCAACCAATACGACTTATCGTTCTCGAAATCTGGGCCATTAAGTTTTTGATCGAGCCAACCCACATAGTCCTTGTATTGAATACGCAATGCCGAAAGATCTACAGGGGTATCATTGACCATAGCGCTGTAGAATGCTAGCAATTCCTCTATCATCACCTCCAGACTCCATCCATCACTAACGATGTGGTGAATAACGTAAACAAAAACGTACTCCTTAGCATCGGTGCGAAGTAGTGCTGCCCGAAGCAAAGGACCAACTTCCAGATCGAAGGCACGTTCAACAAAACCTTTTACATAAGATCGAACTTCTCCCGATGTAGCTCCCTGAAAATCCTGCTCATCTATATCAAATCCTAACGTCTCATTATCCAGTATCCATTGGCGAAGTTCCCCATTTTCGTTGCGTTTGAACACCGTACGCAACGACTCATGGCGATCTATCAACCGAGCGAAACTCCAGCGTAATGCCGCAATATCCAATTCGCCTTTAAAATGGTGTTTCCCTGAGATGTTGTAGGCCACATTTGCTTCTTCAAATTGACTCGACACCCATAAATCACGCTGTATATCTGATACGGCATAACTTTCCTGTTCGACCAACACAGGTATCGATTCAAAGACTTCTTGCTGTGCCTGTATTATCAATGCCGTGTGAGAGGATATACTCGAATGCGTAAAGATTTCCTTTAATCCTAATTTTATATCAAAGCGACGGTAGTATTCACTAATCAAACGTGTCGCCTTGAGGCTGTGCCCCCCCAAAGCAAAGAAGTCATCTTTCATGCCGATTCCTTCGCGCTGAAGAACGTGCTCCCATATCGCTACAATCTCAAGCTCCAAGTCCGTAACTGGCGCCACATACTCTGTCCCAGTTGATAAAGCAAGACCTTCTGGAGATGGCAGAGACTTCTTATCAATTTTACCGTTAGTAGTCAACGGAAAACTACCCAACTGAATGAAATACGATGGGATCATGTGTATTGGGAGCCGATCCTTCAAGAAGTCACGCAAATCATTAGTGTCTTGGACCGTTTCCGAAATCAAGTAAATTACAAGCTCCTTATCTCCCGCATCATTTACAGTTGTATTCGCAACTGTAGCTTCTATCTGACTGTGTGACAACAATGTATTTTCAATCTCACCAAGTTCGACACGATATCCTCTAATCTTTAGCTGATCATCCTTTCTTCCAAGGAATTCTAGGATACCCGTATCATTCCATCTACCAAGATCCCCTGTTTTATACAAACGTTCTCCCTTTTTATACGGATTCTCTATAAATTTCTTCGATGTAAGATCCGAGTCATTCAAATAACCACCTGCCAGCCCCTTGCCTCCAATGCAAATTTCTCCTTTGGCACCATTTGTTACCAATTGATTCAATTCATCAAGGAGGTAAATACTTCTGTTGCTAATTGGCTTTCCAATCAAATGTGCGTCTTCAACAGAACTGACTCTGTGGTACGTCGCGCATACCGTTGACTCCGTAGGACCATAAGTGTTGAAAATTGACGTCACCCCCAAAAGAGTGCTAACATAATCTCCTTTCAATTCTTCTCCTCCACTCACCAAAACGCGCAAGGAGCCAACTTTTTCTGGACTCTTGTTAAGTTCTCTGATAACCGTTGGAGTAGTACTAAGGAATGTAGCTTTCTGCGCTTGAATGACCTCTAGTAACTTATCAATGTCCGTTGCGCCTTCTTCCAATACAATCAATCTTGCCCCAACTAATAGGGTCGGGAAAATTTCCTCTACGGCAACATCAAAAGAAATAGATGCCTGTTGCAACACGCGATCATCTGAAGTTAACAGAAACTCCTCTATTACCGTTAAGACATAATCCGTCAAAGACTCATGCGATATCATTACACCTTTTGGCTGTCCCGTAGTTCCCGACGTATACATGATATAAGCAAAGTCGGAAGGATTTATGTTGCTCGCTGGTGGTTCGGAGGAAACTTCCTCTTGTTTTTGAATGAACCTCTCTATCAAGGCCGCATCAATAATTGTTACGCATTCGCTGTTCTCTTTAATAAAGGTAATTCTCTCATCAGGATAGTTTACGTCGATAGGAACGTATGTTCCTCCTATTTTTAAAGCAGCCAGCATTGAAATCACGGTCCAATCGCTACGATTCAAAAGTATTCCAACACGATCGTTTGGCTGGACCTTTAAGTCGTCTATCAAATAGTTCCCTAATTGGTTTGATACTTTGTCTATCATTTCAAAGGACCAGTTTTTGTCTCCAAAAACAAGAGCTATTTCCTTTGCAGAATCCTTTACTCTAGAAGCAAATAATTCAAGTATTGATTGCGATCCACGTACTTTTTCCGTTCGATTTCGCTCAAGCAGATCTTCTTTTTCCGTTTCGAAAAGATAGTCTACCGACCCAACTGCTTCAGAAGGATTCTCAAGAATTAATGACAACAGTCGTTCGTAGTGCTTTATGAGATCAACAATTCTGTTTTTATCATAAATATCTGTATTGTACACTACGTTTAACGCCAAACTGCCTCCTACCTCTTGCATCGTGATATCAAGGTCACATTTCGACAGAACTTCTCCCTCATCCTTAATGTGCGAGATCATTTCCTGTTCCACACGCTGTGCCCTTGTTTCCTCAATATTCTGAAGCGTAATTAGCACGTCGAAAAGGGCATTTCTGCTAGTATCACGAATCAAATCCAAATCGTCCACTAGACGATCAAACGGATACATTTGGTGACTGAAAGATGTTAGCGTATTCTCTTTAACACGTTCAAAACACTTTTCAAAATTTTCAGAAGGCTTTATAGTGTTTCGAAGTGCGAGTGTGTTAACATAGAAACCTATCTGATTTTCAAGGTCCAAATGATCTCTCCCCGCAACAGGGGAGCCAACAATAATATCGTGTTGACCAGTATAACGACTGAGGAGAACGTTCCAACTTGCCAAAATTCCGATAAACAAACTTCCACCATTGGCTTCACTAAATTGTTTCAAACGACTCGAAGTCTCTTCCGATAAGAAGGTACTTAACATTGCACCATTAAACGTGAGCACATCTGGTCGGTTCTTACTACCTGGTAAATCAATCACACGTAGCTCGCCTGCAAATTGGTTCAACCAGAACTCACGGTGATCTTTATATGATTCTGAAGTCAACTGCGATAGCTGCCATTCTGCGAAATCTTTATACTGAATAGACAGCTCGGGTAAATTGTGAGTCGCTCCATTCACAAAAGAATTGTAAAACGCAAGTACATCATGACCCAACACCTCCATCGACCACCCATCACTGATGATGTGATGCATGTTGTAATAGAATATGAAATGTTCATCAGCAATTTGAAACAAACTCGCTCGAATAAGCGGTCCCTTTTCAAGATTAAAAGATGCGTAGGCATCCTGCGTGACATACTCTTTAACCTTCTGTTCAGCATCTATTTCGTTGCGGAAGTCTCTATAGTCAAGACGGAATTTACATTCCGTCGGTGTTAAAACGTATTGTCTTAACTCTCCATTTTCGTCAGTCCCGAACGTTGTTCTGAGAATTTCGTGACGTTGTATCGTTGCGACAATTGCCTTTTCCAAATGCTCAACATCAATGGCTTCCATAAGCTCCATTTGCAGGGGCATATTATAAGCCACCGATCCCTCTTCAAATTGGCTCAACACCCACAGTCTTCGCTGTGCGTCTGAAACCGCATAGTGCTCTTGTGTCTGAAGTATTGGGATAAATTCAAACGTCTCTTGCTTCGCGTTTCGAATTAGTGCAGCTTGATCGGCAAGACACGGATTTGTAATCAAATCCCGAATTTCCAGTTTTACATCAAGTTGCCGCTTAATTCTACTAGCCAAACGTGTTGCCTTGATACTTTGTCCTCCCAAGGTGAAGAAATCTGAGTTGATCCCAACTTGATCTATTTTCAATACTTTCGACCAAATATCGATTAGTTTTTCCTCTATTTCATCACGAGCAGGAAGCAATTCGTGAGCCGTATCATTTTCCATTCTCGGATCTGGCAACTGCTTTTTATCTACCTTTCCATTTGATGTCAACGGAATACTTTCCAAAGCAACAAAATAGGATGGCACCAAATATTCAGGAAGTTGTTCCTGCGTAAAATTACGAAGTGCTTTCACATCGACCTTCTCTCCTTTATAATATGCGATCAATTCGTTCTCCTGCTCCAATACCTCAGCCACAACAACGCATTGCTCAATTTTAGGATAGTTTTCGATAACACAGGAAACTTCTCCCAATTCCACACGGTTTCCTCTGATCTTTACCTGATCATCTGTTCTGCCGAGATATTCCAAATTTCCATCAAAATTCCAGCGACAGATATCACCTGTTCTATAAAGTCGTTCTTGTGGGTTAAATGGACTCTGAATAAACTTTTCAGCCGTAAGTTCTTTCTGGTTGAAATATCCTTGAGCCAAACACGCACCTCCAAGGTATAACTCCCCTTGTATACCGCAACCAGCAACACGAAGCTTTTCATTCAAAACATAAGCCTGCAAGTTTGGAATCGGCTTCCCAATATGCACTGTTGTTGAAGTAGGTGTTAGTTCGGCAACTGTTGCCCCAACGGTTGTTTCGGTTGGACCATATTCGTTGTAGATTTTTATTGACGGATTTAACTTTCCTAGTGCTTCGAGGTGGATTGGACGGAGTTGCTCTCCTCCAAGAATCACTTTACTAACCGCCGTAGCATCCATCTCCAAGCTTGTGAGTAGATTCACATGGGAAGGCGTCATCTTAACAATTTCCACATCACTAGATGCATCAAAGACTTCTTTCAATACTTCAGAAATATTCATTTCTGCCTCGTAAATACGAATTGATCCTCCATTCTGCAATGAAGAAAACAAGCTCGTTACAGTGAGATCAAATGCTATTGAGGTAAAGTAGGCGAACGTCTCGGATCCATTTTCCAGATAGTAAGATGCCGCCCAATTCACGTAGTTAAGAACACTTGCATCCTGTAGCACTACCCCCTTAGGTTTTCCAGTTGAACCAGAAGTATAGATTACATAACATGTATCTTGTGGGTTTCTTTCAACCCCTGGGTTTTCCGACGAATACGACTCCTCCTCTGCCTCAAATAGATGCACAAAAGATTCGTCAATACAGAATTTCATTCCGCTATCCTCTTTGATATAGGCAATACGTTCCCAAGGATACTCGACATCCATTGGAAGATACGCAGCGCCATATTTCAGCACGGCGAATAGAGCAACCAATTGGTATTCTCCTCTTGGCAAATGTATCCCTACTATATCGAATTGCTCGAGCATATAATTTTCTGCTAGGAATGCACCGAATCTGTTAACTTTTTCGTTGAATTCGGCATATGTATAATTTCGGTCAGAAATTTTTAGCGCAATACTGTCTGGAATGCTTTCTGCTTGATTCTCCAGACGTGCAACAATCGATACTGTATTGAATTCTTCTTTTTCTCCAACAGATACGGTCAACAACTTTTCCCTTTCCTCGAGAGAAATATAAGAAAGCTCAGCCAATGGCTTGTTTGGATTCGATACACCGTTCTTCAACAACTCCTTGTAGTGACGCATTAGGGACTCGACCATTTGTTTGTCATAGACCTCTTCGTTGTAGCTTATTCTGAAGTATAAATAGTCTCCTTCTTCTGCAAAAGTTGCGTCAATATCGAACTTGGCGTAAACTTCTCCACTATCTTTGATGATTGAAATGTCTTCTTCTGTAATGATTTGATTTCCTGTGTTTTCCGATGCATTTTGAACGGTTAATATAAAATCAAACAGAGGCGTTCTACCAACTTCATGCTTTAGATTTAGATCATCCACTAATGTGTCAAAAGGATATGCCTGATGCTTGTAAGATTCAAGTGTTGACGACTTTAAACGGTTAAAAAATGCTGTGAAGTTCTCTTCAAGATCAACAGAATTTCTTAGCACGAGTGCATTGATGTAAAAACCTATCTGATTTTCCAGATCTCTGTGATCCCTCCCTGCTACAGGAGTTGCCATAGAAATATCCGTCAACCCTGTGTAATGGCTCAACAATACATTCCACCCCGCAAGCAATGTCATGAAAAGGCTCCCCCCGTGTTCCTTGCTATACGCGAGTAATAACTCCTTCGTTTTGGCATCAATGTATGTCTCAAGCATTCTTCCCTTTCTTGAGTTTGATGCGGGACGTGGTTTCGATACTGGCAAATCAATCCGAGGAATTTCACCCGCCAATTTGTTTAACCAATATGCTTTATGCTCCTTGAAGTTTTCTTCAGTTCTTTGATTTAGTTGCCAGGTAGCATACTCCTTATATTGGATTGGTAGATCGGGTAACCCCGGTTCTTCATTCTCTACAAAAGCTTTATAAAAGGCCAATACATCTCTTGTCAAAACACCCATTGACCAACCATCAGAAATGATGTGATGCATGTTGAAGTAAAACACATAGCGGCTATCTCCCACTTGGAGCAAACTTGCCCTGATTAGCGGACCATTTTCTAGATCAAACGGTTGAAATGCATCTTTTCGAATATACTCATTTACACTTTCTTCTGCCTTATTGTCACTACGATAGTCTTTATATTCCAAATGAAAATTCAACCCTTCTGGTGTGAGAATCCACTGTCTTACTTCATCATCATCGTCCGACTTGAACACAGTTCGAAGAATTTCATGGCGCTCGATGGTTGCATAAATTGCCTTTCTGAAGGCTTCCACGTTGCATTTTTCCGTCAGTTCAATATGGGACGGCATGTTGTAAGCCACGGATCCCTCTTCCAGTTGACTAAGTACCCACAACCTGTGTTGTGCATCAGATAATGGATAGTTCTCTTGGTCTGGTAATGCTTCGATCGAAACAAACATATTTTCTTGCGATGAAGCTATCAATGATGCGTGCGACTCTGGTGTTGTATGGGTAAAGATTTCCTTTAAGCCAAGCTTTACATTGAATCGCTTGTGGTATTCGCTAATTAGTCGCGTTGCTCTGAGACTGTGTCCACCCAAAGCAAAGAAATCATCCTTAACCCCTATGTTCTCTTGCTGCAAAACCTCACTCCAAATAGCAACGACAGTTTCTTCGATTTCATTTCGTGGCTCCACATACTCTATACCGCTTGACAATCCAAGACCATATGGAGATGGCAAGGACTTCTTATCGATTTTACCGTGTGATGTCAGAGGGAAAGTATCCAGTTGTACAAAGTAGGATGGAATCATATAATCTGGTAGAAACTCCTTCAAGAAGGGTCTCAACTCGTGTATCGCCTGATCAACATCAGATCTGAAGTACGCCACAAGTTCTTTCTCTCCATGATCATTCTCTATGACTAGAGTAGCAACCTCATCTATTCGATTATGCTTAAGCAATGCATATTCTATTTCTCCAAGTTCGATTCGATAGCCTCGCACTTTCACCTGATCGTCTACTCGACCCACGAATTCGATCACCCCATCACGGTTCCACTTACCAATATCCCCTGTTCGGTACAGTCTAGATCCTTGCTTAAATGGGTGTTCTATGAACTTCTCCGCAGTTAATTCTGGTTGATTCAAATATCCAATTGAAAGTCCGTCACCACCCAGACATATTTCGCCTGCAACTCCGGTGGGCAGCAAGTTTTGGTATATGTCTAATACATACACTTCACTATTACTAATTGGCTTGCCCAGCGGGATGTCTCCTTTAGTCTCTTCTATTTTGTAGGTAAGTGAGAATGTTGTATTTTCTGTTGGTCCGTATCCATTGTAAATCGTTATTGACTTGTTACTTTTCTTCAGCTTATCAATTCGAACAGGTGACAGCTTTTCACCTCCCACCATCACAGTCTCAAGATGATCAAACAATGTAATATCGGTGTCTACCAACTGGTTAAACAATCCCGCTGTAAACCACATGACATTCACCCCTTCTTTCCTGATCTCCTCACTCAACAAATTACTTTTCAGTAATACCTCTTGTGAACACAATACAAGCTTTCCACCATTTAAAAGTGGTCCCCAATATTCTAGTGTGGTGGCATCAAACGAGAACGCTCCTGTTGAAAGTAAGGTATCCGATTGGTCAAATTGATAGAAGTTCGACGATTTTATCAATCGAACCGCATTTCGATGGATTACCTTAACGCCTTTCGGTCTACCAGTTGAACCTGAAGTATACATCACATAAAGCAAGCTCTCAGAGGTCAACCTTGATTCAGGTACATCGACTGAATAGTTATGCTGATTCTCAATAAAATCCTTCAACAATCTGTCATCAACGCATACCGAACTACCTGTATCTGAAAGCATATAATCGATACGATCCTGAGGGTATTCTGATGCGATAGGAACATACGCTCCTCCACTTTTCAGTACTGCTAAAATCGATATCAACATCCATTCGCTACGCTCTAATTGAATCGCAACCAAATCTTCTAATCGAATGTTATGAAGCGAGGTCAGGTAATTGCACAACTGACTCGATATTTGGTCCAGCGACGCATACGTATATGACTTATCTTCAAATACAAGACAAGTGGTCTCTGGCGAGCGTTCTACTTGCTCCTCAAACAAAGAAAGAACTGTTTTATCACGTGGATAATCTATTCGAGTTGCATTAAATCGTTCCAGTAAGTCCTTTCTTTCCTGAGGAGCTAGAAAATCAATCTTATTTACGTTAAGTTGCGGGTTGTCCAATACGTTTTCCACGAACAATTTGAAGTGGGCAATCAGTCCCTCAATCATTTCCTGAGCGTAAACATCTGAATTGTACGTGACATTCAAGATTAAATAATCCCCTTCCTCACTAAAACGAACATCCAAATCAAATTTGGAATATGTTGGGCCATGCTGTACAAAGCTTTCAATTTCTTGAGCACTTAAACTATATTGTTTTTTATTTTCTCCCGTATTTTGAAGGGTTATCAACACATCGAACAGGACATTTCTACTAGTGTCTTGCTTCGTGTTCAAGTCCTCTACCAAACGGTTAAAAGGGTAGGACTGATGGTTGTATGCTTTGAGTGTGCTACTTTTTACTTTTTCAAAATACGTCTCAAAACTATCATCTTCACTAATAACATTTCTTAGTGCGAGCGTATTGACATAAAAACCAATTTGATTTTCGAGTTCTAAGTGCTCCCTTCCGGCGATTGGGGAACCTAATACTATGTCATTTTGACCGCTATATCGACTCATAAGCACACTCCAGCTTGCTAGCAACGTCATGAATAAACTTCCTCCATTTGCTTCCCCAAATGCTTTCAATTGTTGAGTTGATGCTGCTGACAATACTGTGCTAACACTATATCCGTTATGCGTTTTTTCCTTTGGACGTGACTCACTACCTGGCAAATCAATCGTAGGTAAATCCCCAGAGAGCAAATCTATCCAATAAGCCTTATGCGCGTTGTACACTTCATCCTCCAACTGAGCCAACTGCCATGCCGCATAGTCCTT
>JBNKGN010000101.1:0-9954 GCA_050289845.1 Crocinitomicaceae bacterium
CCTCTGTTATCCGGTATAAGTTCCTTCCCAACTTCCCTTCTTGCCTTTTTAACCTTCTCGCTCCTTTGCCATCCGGAGAGGAGTATGGAACTGCTGCTTGCTCTTTTGCTCAACTTTCAACTCCGCACCACGAATTTGGTTGTCGTAATTCTTGAGCAATTGCTCCCGGAAAAAGATTTGATTTTCAATTACTTTCAATTCGTTCAAAGAAGCTGATTTCCCGCTCTGCGTTTTCTTTAACAACATTTTGGTATCGGCGATCTTGCTTTCAAGGCGCGATTGCTCTTGCTTCAGTTTTTCACTTGTTACCTGAGCGAAAAGTGACCCCGTTCCAAGCAGCAAAAAAAACATTATTTTAATTACACTTTCCATAAGAATCTGGAATTACAAAGTGAATAATCTCCCCCTCATTTACCCGTATTTTGGAATAACCAAGATCGACTTTAATTTCCTGTCGTGGTGAAAGGATTCGCACCTCAACAGCTGTTGGAACGCTAAAACCACTAACCATTTCTCTCGATTTATAGGCCACATTGATCTCTGTGCTGTCCTTAAAACTAACAACCGTTGTGGATTCAAGCTCACTCAAATCTTCGTTCAACGTATAGTACATTACAATTTCATCAGTGCCTTCCAGTTTGATTTGCTCAATATCTTTTGATCCGTGCGTACATAATGTGCGTCCGTTTATACCGCCCACTTGATAATAGGTGCGAGAAGCATCAAAATTCGTTGGAACTCCCAGGAGAATATCCTCCAAATTATTCAGCGTAAATTGTACACCAAACTGCGCTCTCAAAAATTCCAAGCTCGCATGCGAATAACATTTGTCCTTTTTATTGGAAACGTGCACAGAGTCCGTGGTAACAAGCGCCCCAATTATTGGTAAAGAAGCATAGGAAATCAAGAAATTACTAGCACTATCCGCTTTCATCCAGACCGAAGTTTTGAACGAATTTGTTCTCGAGGAATCTTGATATGTCGTGGCAATTTTTGAATAAAAAGAAGTGAATTTTGAATTCGAAAGCGTATCCAGAGTGGTCACCAATTCCATTTTAGCTACCTCCCCCTGCTCCGTAACGACTTCCACTGTATTTCTGTTACAAGAAACAAATGCCATCGTCACGAGGACACCAAAAATGTATTTATAAAGCCGGTTCATAGAATTTTTTATCCGTGATTTTCTTGTTCAACAACTCCGATTGCGCACCATTTTCAACGGCAGAATTCCAGTTTTCCAATGCTTTTTCGGTATTGTTTTGTTTGAAATAAACATCTCCAAGATGTTCCAATGCCATCGTATTTTTTGGATTGCTGTCAAGCACTTTCTGAAACCATTTTTGCGCTTCCGTAAAGTCGCCTTTCTGAAAATACACCCAACCGCGAGTGTCCATAAACAATTCTTCCTCCGGAAATGCCGTTGTAATCTGTTCTGCAAGTGATCCAGCTAAATCCAACTCTCGATTCAGTGCTGCCAAACGTCGTGCAAAATTGTTTTTCAGAGAAGCACTTCTACTGTCAAGTTTGAGCGCTTTTTTGTATTGATCAATCGCTTTGTCGAAATCCTGTAAACCGAAATACGCTTCTCCTAATTGACCGAGAAACTCTGCTTTTAGGGAAGGATCATTCACCACAACTTCCATCCCAACAGACAATGTGGATATTGCCGCTTCAAACTTCTTGATTTTATTAGCGCTTATGCCATTCAACAAATACACCGAAGCGATAGAAGGAAACAATTCCAAACAACTCTTACTGTCCACGTATAACTCTTCAAACTGCTGTTCTTGGTATTCGAGCACGAGTACTTGATTCCAAATAGGATACAAAGAATTGTCGATGGCCACTGCTCTTTTGTAGGAAGCTAACGCTTGCAGTTCTTTGCCCGATTGCAAAAAATAATCGCCTTGAATGGAGTGCGCTTTGGCACTTTCCGGATATTGTGCAACGAATCCTTCAACGATGGGCATCATTTCAGTAGGAACATTAATACTTTGCTCCTGAATGCTAATCAAGATGCTCATTTTCGTATCAATATCCAAATCAGGTGCTTCGATAGCCAATCCAAGTTCTTTGTACACTTTATCCATCTCTGATCGCCGTTGATAGATGTCCGCCAACGCCAAATGTGCACGTCCATTTGTAGGATCCGCTACCACCAATTCTTCGAGGAATTTTTCTGCTTTCGCGGTTTCATTCAAACGAAAATAATGATCTACCAGGGTGCCAATAATGCTTGGATCCTTCGGAAAATCTGTCTTTGCCTGGAGCAGTTCTTTTTCAGCTTCGGCCACTTTCCCTGTTTGCATCAGGATATTGTAGCGCTGTAACACAAAATGTGGATGTTTTCCCACCTGTGCCTCCATTTCTTTGAATACCTGAATTGCTTCGTTATTCTGACCATTTCTGATTAACGCTTCCGAATAACCATACATCCAATCAATGTTTCTAGGTTCAATTTCCGTTAGTCTTCGGAAACTTTCCACTGCTTTGGGATACTGTTCGGTTTCAAAATACATGTACGCCAATTCTTCGATGTACCAAGTATTTTCAGGATCAATTTTATTGGCTTCAAGAATGTATTCCGATGATTTTACCGCATTCCCACGCTCCAATTCCAATTTGGAAAGAGCATAGTAAACGGCATCATCGTCCTGACGAATCCGAAGGCATTTTTCAAATTCGAGAATCGCTTCATCAACCCGTCCTTGTACTTTTAACTGCATTCCTTTGTGGAATGCATCAATATATGGATAGTCTTTTGACGAAACAGGAGCATCCGTCTTTAGCAAGCCCTTATTTGTCGCGCAAGAAACAGCGAGAAATCCCGCAATTATTATAGAGAAATATTTATTCATCAATTGTTGTATAATCGCCGAGGCTCAAATCCCGCGCCAAACCTTTGTACACGACATAGGATCCGATCATCGAGTCTTTCAAAACGGCATTTTCGATCACTGTTTTGTGCTGCACGATTGAATTTGCAACCACGGAATTCTTTACAATCGTTCCTGCTCCAATGGAAACATGGGGGCCAATAACCGCATTGGTAATAGTAACATGTTCTCCGATAAAACACGGAGGAATGATTGTTGCGTTTTCCAACGTTACTTTGTCCGAAATATTGTTGATTCCGAGTGCTGCCTCATTGTCCAAAACCTGCGCATTGGTTGCAACGGTGACTTGTTTGTTTCCACAATCCATCCATTGTTCCACAGATCCCGTTTTAAAGGTTTTCCCGTGGGCCATCATGCGTTTAATTCCGTCGTTGATTTGGTATTCTCCACCGTGAATAATTTCATTGTCGAGTACAAACTGTAAAGCATCTTTTAAGTCTCCTACTTCACGGAAGTAATAAATTCCAATCACTGCTTGATCACTCACGAATTCGCTTGGTTTTTCCACCAATTCAACAATTTCTTCGCGTTCGTTTAATTGCACTACCCCATACGCTTCAGGATTCTCAACTTGTTTGGTCCATATCACCGCATCAGCCGTAGGATCAAGATCAAATTCTGCCTTAATCAAAGTATCGGCATACGCAATAACTGCTGGGCCTGAAAGCGATTCTTTCGCGCTCATAATGGCGTGCCCGGTCCCTAATGGTTCGTCTTGACGGTAAATCGATGCTTTTGCCCCTAAATCGTTCGCTAATGTTGTCAAACTTTCTACGACATCATCGCCAAAAAAAGCGGGGTCCCCCAGGATAAATGCCACTTCTTCGATAGGTGTTTTTACCACCTGGGCAATATCTTTCACCAAACGGTGTACAATTGGATGTCCAGCAACCGGCACCAACGGTTTTGGAACGGTAAGTGTATGTGGTCGGAGGCGGCTTCCTCGGCCTGCCATGGGTACTATAATCTTCATTTATTTCTTTTTTACATCAAAAAACCGCTTTGCTAACTTCGGGTCCTTGCCAATTCTATCATTCTATTTAACACCCGTGCTGCCAAAACCACCAGCGCCTCGATCTGTTTCCGACAATTCCTGAGTTTGTTCCCACGTGGCCTGCTCAAACTTGGCAAAAACGAGTTGTGCAATACGTTCGCCGTCTTCGATGACAAAATTTTCGGAAGAAAGGTTGATCAAGATCACCCCAACTTCGCCACGATAATCAGCATCGATGGTTCCAGGGGCATTCAATACGGTTATTCCTTTTTTCAGTGCCAACCCACTTCTTGGACGCACCTGACATTCAAATCCAGCAGGAATTTCCAGAAAGAGTCCCGTCTTCACCAATACACGTTCCATTGGTTTGAGTTCGATCGGCGCATCAATATTGGCACGAATATCCATCCCAGCAGAAGCATTTGTTTCATAAGCGGGTAATTCGTGCGATGATTTGTTGATTACTTTGACTTGCATTTTCGGTTGTTATTCTTTCAAAATTAGCAAAAGAGCAGGGATTGAAAGCAGCGAAAACACTGAGTTACTAACTATGAAACGTTAGTTCGCACAGGATTGGGCTTTTCGATGAACCAAACCATCCCAAGAAACAGGGCGATCAATCCGTTGTGAAAGATAAATTTTCGCAGACTGAACATGTGGGGATCCATATCAACCAACGCTGTAATTAGATAGAAAAACACGGCCACTCCGAAGTACAATCCAAACTTGCGCACGTTGTAATTGATCGGATAATATTTCTGTCCAAGCACATACGACGCTACCATTTGACCTCCGTACACAATCAATGTTGCCCATGCCGAGGCATAATACCCGTAAATTGGAATAAAAATAACGTTCACCAAAATCGTTAAAGCAGCACCTCCAATCGCGATATAGGCGCCAAAACGCGTTTGTCCACTGAGCTTATACCAAATGGACTGATTGATATAAATTCCGAGAAAAACATTAGCAATCAACAAAATGGGAACAACATCGAGTCCCACCCAATAATCACTGTTTCGGATAAAATGTTTGAAAATATCGATATTCAGCGTGACACCCAGAAAAACGAGACAAACCCCTGCAATGAAGTAGTTCATGATCTTAACATAGAGCTTGTTTCGGTCCTTATTTTTTGATTGCGAGAAGAAAAAGGGTTCTGCTGCATAACGGTATGCTTGAAGAAAAATGGTAACGATCATGGCGAGTTTGTAGCATGCGCTGTAAATTCCCACTTGAGACAAAGCCTGATTCTTGGACATTCCCGTTCCTACCAACAATGGCTTCATCATTACTCGATCAAGAGTTTCGTTGATAATTCCCGCGAATCCAGCAATCACCAAAGGCAAGGAATATTTAAACATTTCGATCGCCAAATCTCGATTGTAAACCCACTTGACACGTAGGAATTCGCGGTACGTTCCCACAATTTTTACCGAAGATGCCAAAACATTTGCAATCAAGATATAAAAGATCGCCTCCATGGGATCTGCGGGATTGAACAGGGAAAAAATGATGATGAAGTTCAGTCCGATATTGACCATAATGGCCGAAAAGTGGATGAGTGAAAAGCGTTTGGCTTTGTTTTCCGCACGCAATTTTGCCATGGGAAGCGCAGTGATAGCATCGATAGTCACTACAAGTGCCAACGTAATCACGAATTCAGGATGATTGGCATACCCCATGGCAGCCGATATCGGTTGGTGGAATAACACGATCAGTAAGAAAAACAGACTACTAAACCCAAAAACGGTTAAAAAACTATTTCGAAAAACGGTGTCTTTGTCTTCCTTTTCATTGATGTATCGAAAGAAGGCGGTTTCCATTCCAAGGGGAAGCAAAATAATCAAAAATGCGACCCAGGCGTACAATTCGGAGAGCACACCATAATCCATCGTGGACAATTTGCCTTTCGTCGTGTATAACGGTACTAAGAAATAATTGAGCAGTCTCCCAACGATTGTCGGTAAACCATAAACGGCTGTTTGCCCAAGTAAACTCTTTAGTGGATTGCTCAAATTTACCCTCTGAAATTAGGCTTGCGTTTTTCGAGAAAAGCGGTGGTTCCTTCCTTAAAATCTTCCGTTCCGAAGCATTTACCGAATTCTTCAATTTCAACTTCAAATCCATTAACGCCATCGGCAAAATTGGCATTAATAGCGCGGATCGCCGACGCAATCGCAGCGCCAGAATTGTTCAAGATTTTACTGGCAATCTCCTCTGCTTTCGCGAGCAATTCTTCGGGTGCAACAACGTAGTTTACAAGTCCCCACGTCAAAGCCTCATCCGCCTTGATCATTCCTGCGGTGAAGACCATTTCGTTTGCTTTTCCACGTCCAACCAATTGCGCCAAACGTTGTGTTCCTCCATATCCTGGGATAACACCCAGGCTTACTTCTGGCAATCCCATTCGTGCGTTCGAAGAAGCTACCCGAATGTGCGAACACATCGCCAACTCCAATCCTCCCCCAAGTGCGAATCCGTTAACCGCTGCAATGACTGGAGTAGATAAATTTTCAATAAATGTAAACAAGGTACTGTGACCATTTTGTGCCAATTCGCCACCTTGAGCGATTGAGAAATGTGCAAATTCTTTAATGTCCGCCCCAGCGACAAACGATTTTTCGCCCGATCCCGTGAGAATAATAACACCGACGTTCTGATCTTCATCGGCGGCTTTCAGTGCTTGGTGAAGTTCTCCGATTGTCTCTTTGTTCAACGCATTTAATTGATTTGGTCTGTTAATCGTTATGCGTAAAATCTGCCCGTTATTTTCTGTAAGAATGGTATTGTACATTGTTTTAAAATCTTTGAAAAGTAAATATACTGCTTAGAATTCAAATAGAATGGTCGCTTTGCCTTGATTCCTTCTAATAAAACGAAACGGCGGATCGTTTATGATTTTCAATGAGCACCTTTTTCGAATAATTAAGAAGATAGACCTTCTTACGATTAAGCCAATTTCCGCAATCGTTTGTAGAGTTTTATTCCTAACATTAGGCCAATAGCTACTGCGAAAAACCCTACCGTTCCTTTGATCCAATTCATGGTATCCTGAAGCATGACGATAAACACGATTGCGACAAGTGCGAGTGTTGCTACTTCGTTCCAAATTCGCAACGTATTTGAGGTCCAATTGAACTGTCCATTTTTTAGATTTCGCATGATTTTCTGGCACATAAAATGGTAGACGAGTAACAACGCAACAAACGCCAATTTCACATGCATCCACGCGCCGGCGGAAGAACTAAAATAATCCCAACGAACGACAAACATCCATGTTCCGAAGACCACGGCTAAAATCATGGCAGGCGTTGTTATGATCCACCAAAGGCGTTTTTCCATCATTTCGAATTGATCGCTGAGAATTTTCTTTGCTTCGGCATCTCTTTTTTGTGCTTCCGTGTGGTAAATAAATAAACGCACAATATAGAACAAGCCCGCGAACCAACTCACTACGAAGATTATGTGCAAGGCTTTAATTGTCTGAAACGACTCGTAACTCATAAATGCAAATATAAGGATGCGCGCGTTAAATTCACCACCAATGAGGATTCTTGGGAGTAACATTTGATTGTATTTGCCCGACATCATTGCTTACTCTGTTTCTTTCCTCCCCCTCTATCCCCCTCCACTAGGGGGAAGCTCGTTTCAACTTCGTCCAAGTTAATTCCGAAAAACACCCAATCTTGCAGGCAATTACTATCTTTGCGGACTTAAATAATAGTTATGAGCATCATGGACCTTTCCGATCAGGAAATGCAACGAAGAGAGAAGTTGGGAAAACTGCGCGAACTTGGAATCAATCCTTTTCCGGCAGATTTATTCCCTGTAACCGACTATTCTACAGAGATTAAGAGGCACTTCGAAGAAGGAAAGGAAGTCTGCCTGGCAGGAAGAATGATGTCTCATCGCGACATGGGGAAAGCGGCTTTTGCGGAATTACAAGATGCAGAGGGACGCGTACAATTGTATGTGAACCGAGACGAAATTTGTCCAGGTGACGACAAAACACTTTACAACACCGTTTTCAAAAAACTATTGGATCTCGGCGATTTCATCGGCGTGAAAGGTGTGGTATTTAAAACCCAAGTAGGAGAAATTTCGGTAAAAGTGACGGAACTTACCTTGTTAAGTAAATCGTTGAAACCTTTGCCTTTGCCAAAAACTGATGCCGAAGGAAATGTACACGATGCTTTTACCGATCCGGAAATGCGTTACCGCCAGCGTTATGCCGATTTGGTGGTCAACCCGAAAGTGAAAGAGGTATTCGTTAAACGAACGAAATTATTCACCGCAATGCGTCAATTTTTCAACAACGCTGGTTATTTGGAGGTAGAAACGCCGATTTTACAATCGATTCCTGGTGGTGCGGCGGCACGACCATTTATCACACATCACAACGCATTGGACATTCCATTGTATATGCGAATTGCCAATGAATTGTATCTAAAACGATTGATTTGCGGTGGATTCGACGGTGTTTATGAGTTCTCTAAAAACTTCCGTAACGAAGGAATGGATCGTACGCACAACCCAGAATTTACAGCGATGGAAATCTACGTTTCATACAAAGATTACAACTGGATGATGGATTTCACGGAGCAACTTTTGGAGCATTGTGCCATCGCCGTAAACGGAACGTCAGAAGCAACCTTTGGCGCACATAAAATTGACTTTAAAGCACCGTATCCACGTGTTACGATGCGTCAGGCAATCCTTGATTTCACTGGATTTGATATTCAAGGGAAATCAGAAGACGAATTGCGCGAAGCGGCCAAAGGAATGGGAATCGATGTGAACGAAACCATGGGGAAAGGCAAGTTGATCGACGAAATGTTTGGTGAAAAATGCGAAGGAAATTACATCCAACCGACGTTTATCACCGATTACCCGAAAGAAATGTCGCCTTTGTGCAAAGAACACCGCGATGATCCAAGTTTGACGGAACGTTTTGAATTGATGGTCTGCGGAAAAGAAATTGCCAATGCTTATTCCGAATTAAACGATCCAATTGATCAACGTGAGCGTTTCGAAGACCAGGTAAAATTGGGCGAAAAAGGGGATGATGAAGCGATGTTTATCGATCAGGATTTCTTGCGTGCCTTGGAATATGGAATGCCACCGACATCTGGTTTGGGAATTGGAATGGATCGCTTGATCATGTTCTTAACCAACAATGAGTCGATTCAAGAAGTTTTGTTCTTCCCGCAAATGAAACCCGAGAAGTTTGGAGAGAAGAAAATTGACCTCAATGACAACGAGAAATTAGTGTTCGATATTCTTCAAAAAGAAGGTTCAATGCTCATTGATGAATTGAAAGAAAAAGCTGGACTTTCCAACAAACAATGGGATAAAAGCGTGAAGGGGCTTAGGAAGCATGAGGTTGTCAATGTTGACAAAAGAGGTGACGAGGTTTACATTCAAGTAACCGAGTAACTCCAATCGCAATACTTTTCGTTCGTCTTTTTTAGACGTTCTTTTTGGCTTATTTTGGTTTGTATTGGACGTAATTAGTGTTACTCATTTGTTATTCTTAACATTAGAATTATGGAAAAAAGACTAGAAGAAGATATTCCAATTTTAGGCAGGGTTTACGTCAACTTTATTAATCTTGCTTCTAGAATTTTTGACATTTACATTAAGGAAAATGAAATAGATAGACAAAGAAAAACTCCTCATTTAGGTCTAATTTCAAAAGCGTTTAAAGGAATAAACCACTCACGTTTTGATTACTTAATTCTCCAATGCGTTATATCTGAATTAGCCGATAACAATTTTAAGGGTACTACAAGTGCGCAAGGAAGTATTAAAATAAATGGTAAATCATACTTTGGTAATGACATCATCAAAAGTTGGTTTTTGTTATCAAACTTTGGTCATTGTAAAAACACAATAGGTGATGAAAAAACTCTATTACTAAAGGCAATCCAGCATAAGAGGTTCAGATCATTTATCCTTTCCTCTATTAAAGATGAGGAACTTAAGGTGTGGGCACAAAAAGTTATCAATGACTTTGACTATGTATCATTTCACCATGTTTTATCAATTAGAAGAATTTAC
>JBNKGN010000102.1:0-9949 GCA_050289845.1 Crocinitomicaceae bacterium
AAGGGGATAGCATGTAACCGGTACAAGTCGAAATCCTGAAAAATTAAAGTCAGTAGTGCCGTTCAAAATGATAGCCTTGGACCTTGATTCGGAAGCGTCTATAAACACCTTGCTTATGGAGTTCTGGAGAAAAATGTATTTAAACAATTAAACAAATCTTAAAACGAGGAAAATGAAAGCATATACAATTAACCGTTACAGTAAAGAAGATAAATTACAATTAGCGGAAGTTCCGAAACCTATTGCGAAAGAAAACGAAGTTTTAATTCAAATTCATGCTGCAGGTATCAATCAGTTGGACGCAAAACTGAAAAGTGGTGAATTTAAGGCCTTCATGCCTTATAAATTTCCGTTGATTTTAGGACACGATGTTTCGGGAACGGTTGTCAGTGTTGGTTCAAAGGTCAATCAATTCAAAACAGGCGATGAAGTTATTGCCCGACCTGCTGATTTTCGTATCGGAACATTTGCAGAGTTTATCGCAGTGCATGAAGGAGATGTTGCCTTGAAGCCTAAAAACAGTTCGTTTGAAGAAGCAGCTTTCATTCCGTTGGTTAGTTTGACAGTTTGGCAAGCTTTTGTTGAAAAAGCAAAACTCAGGAAAGGTCAAAAGGTTTTTATTCAAGCTGGTTCAGGCGGTGTCGGCACCATTGCCATTCAGTTGGCGAAACATCTGGGAGCATTTGTTGCTACGACAACAAGTGCTGATAACTTTGAATTGGTTAAAAGTTTGGGGGCGGATGTGGTGATTGATTACAAAACGCAGGATTTTGAAACGATTTTAAAAGATTACGATTTGGTGTTAAACAGTCAGGATGCAAAAACACTTGAGAAGTCGTTGCGAATATTGAAGCCTGGTGGACAAGTCATTTCAATTTCTGGCCCACCTGACACGGCGTTTGCAAAGGAAGTGGGTTTGAATGCGCTTCTAAAAACGGTTATTTTCTTTTTGAGTAGAAAGGTCAGACGTCAAGCAAAGAAACTCGGCGTAAATTATTCATTTTTGATTATGCGAGCCAACGGAAAACAATTGTCAGAAATTGGGAAATTGATAGAAACAGGCGCGATACGCCCTGTCGTGGATAAAGTGTTTCCGTTTGAACTGATGAACGATGCAATAGCTTACGTTTCAAGCGGCCGTGCAAAAGGGAAAGTGATCGTCCAGATCAAGTAGCGTGCTCCGATGGGTGGAAGAAGAGCGATCGCAGCTCGTGAAGACGAGAACTCGATTGGGAAAATCGAAAAGTTCGAGGTACGACCCTCGTTGCGTACCGAAGCATTAATAAAACAAAAAAGGTCTCGCCGAAGCAAGACCTTTAATTTCTGGGTGGAAGATGGGGCTCGAACCAGAGCGAGCACAGCTCGTGAAGACGAGAACTCGATTTGGAAAATCGAAAAGTTCGAGGTACGACCCTCGTTACGTACCGAGGCATTAATAAAACAAAAAAGGTCTCACCGAAGCAAGACCTTTTATTTCTGGGTGGAAGATGGGGCTCGAACCCACGACCCTCGGTACCACAAACCGATGCTCTAACCAACTGAGCTACAACCACCATGTTGCTTTGTCTTTATCCGATCTTTCATGTCTGAACAATCGTACCTATCAACTAAGCGAGTGCAAATATATACAATTCTTTAAAAAAGAAGATTTAGTTAAAAGAATTTTTATTCCTTCGCCTTCGTTATTTTTTTATTCTGCATCTTTAAATTTCCAAAACAAAATGATAATGAAAGGAATACGACTGTTTTTACTTGCCCAATTACTTTTTTTTAAGTGCTTTTTATTTGCTGGAACCCCACCTGATGAAGGGATGTGGCTGCCGCTGTTACTGAAAGATTACAACTACGAAGAAATGCAACGCCTCGGTTTGAAATTAACCGCAGAGCAAATTTATAGTGTCAACAATGCCTCTTTAAAAGATGCTATTGTACAACTTGGTGGATTCTGTACAGCTGAAATTATTTCCGAAGAAGGACTTCTTCTCACCAACCATCATTGCGGATATGATGCCATTGCCTCACAAAGTACCGAAGAGCACAACTATTTGGACGATGGCTTTTGGGCAATGAATCACGGCGAAGAATTACCAATCGAAGGTTTGTACGTGCGTTTTTTGGTTCGCATGGAGGATTTGACGGAACAACTTGAAAACGTTAGATCCAATAATGAACCAGGAGATCAGGAGCTTGCAGTCCTTGAAAAAATTAGTGAATTCGAAACTAAATTTTCTGAGAACGGGAAATACACCTGTGAAGTCAAAGAAATGTTTGACGGAAATGCCTATTATGCCTTCGTTTATGAAGTGTATTCAGATATTCGACTCGTAGGTGCGCCACCTTCTTCTATTGGTAAATTTGGAGGGGACACAGACAATTGGATGTGGCCACGTCATACCGGAGATTTTTCGATGTTTCGAATCTATGCGAATTCAAACAACGAACCAGCGGCTTACAGTTCCTCCAATGTTCCGTTCAAACCCAAACACGCCTTGCCTGTTTCAACGGGAGGAATTGAGGATGGAGATTTTACGATGGTCTTGGGGTATCCAGGATCTACAACACGTTATTTAACTTCACCTGAAATCAATGATGTACAGATGAACGAAGCACCTATCATGGTGAAAGTGTTGGAAGATCGATTGGCAGTGATGAAAACGGCGATGGACAAATCTGAAAAAGTACGGATTGCCTACGCTTCCAATTACGCTTCTCTGGCCAATACCTATAAATACTACAAAGGGCAATTGCGCGGCTTGAATAAGTTTGACCAAATCTCCAAACAAAAAATCTACGAGGAACAATTGATGAATTGGGTAAATAAAGACGCTGATTTGAAAGCCGAGTACGGAGACCTCATTGGAGAAATAGCACAAATTTACAAAGACAACCAGGGAGTGACCGCCGACATGGCCTACTTGAACCTCGCCGCGTTTGCACCAGAATTTGTAGCAACAGGATTTGGAATTCAACTGTATCGATTGCGCCGTCAACTCGAAAATGAACGCGAGTATGACGATATTTCCCATGCGATTATGGAAACTGCACCTGAATTTTTTGCGAATTATGTTCGTGACATGGATCGCGACATGTTGATCGTTGCGTTGAAACATTTACATGAAATGTCCGCAAACCGTCAAATTGATTTGTTCGAAAGTGATCTCTATCTGAAAAAATGTAAGGGGTCCGACGAGCGTTTTGCCGATCTTGTGATGAGTAAATCTATGTTGACAAACGAGAGTTTGTTAAACAAATTCCTGAGCAAACCCAAGTTGAACACATTGGACAAAGACCCCGGAATGGTGTATGTTTTAAGCGTGATCCAACTTTTGCGTTCCAAATTGATGGCAGCTTCGGCACAACAAGGCGGTAATCTGGAAGTTGCTCGTGAGAAATACATGAAATTGTTACAATTAAAAGAAACACGCAATTTTTATCCCGATGCCAATTTTACCATGCGTGTTACCTACGGTACTGTAAAAAACTACCAAGGATGGGACGGCGAAGCATTTAACACATTTACATACGCTTCCGAAATTCTCGATAAATACAAAGCTGGAGACGCCGAATTTGACGTTCCTGAGAAATTGAGAACCCTCATTAAGAACAAAGATTTCGGCGCTTACGGAAATGATGACCGAACGTTGAATGTCTGTTTTCTTCACAACACCGACATTACAGGAGGAAATTCTGGAAGCCCTGTCATAAACGGAGATGGAGCTTTGATTGGTTGCGCTTTTGATGGCAATTGGGAGTCGATGACAAGCGATATCTTCTGGCAAGACGAATACGTTCGAACCATTAGCGTAGACATTCGCTACGTCCTTTTTATCATCGATAAATTCGCAGGTGCAGGACACCTCGTTGAAGAAATGAACTTGGTGGATTGATCTAAAATCACTAGCATTGAACTGTCCTTCTTTATTTTTAGGAGGGCAGTTTTTTGTTTAAAAGCGTCAAATGAATACACCGAAATACCTTCTGGAAGAATTTGAATTGCGTGTTTTTGAGGAGTCCTACGAACGGATCGAACACTGTTTGGGAGTGTTGTCTCAGGAACAAGTATGGACGGCTCCTAATGAAACTACGGTATCGGTTGGGTGTCTCATCAAACATTTGCTGGGAAATATGCAACAATGGGTGTATGCGGGCGTTTTAAATGGCGACTTCACAAGAGATCGTGATGCCGAATTTGTACCCGAATTTTCAATGAGTATCAATGAATTGCAACGATCGATGAATGCAGTGAAAGACAAGGTTATGTCGCGTTTGATTACGTTATCGGAAGAAGATTTGACCCAGCGGATTACCATTCAAGGGTTTGATGTGACAGGATTTTCAGCAATCATTCATGTGATCGAGCATTTTTCCTATCATACAGGCCAAATAACCACGCTCACCAAGTTACACCTGAACCGTGAGACCAACTATTACGGCGACCGCGATTTAAACAACAACTGATCACGAATTCAAAATAAAAGCCAAAAAGGAAGCCTCTCTCGGGTTTTCCATCCAATTTATACCCGAAAATTTGGAGATTCTCAGTACTTTCGCACGACACAGAAAAGACCTTTCCGTGTAGTATTAATTTGAAGATCACACTATGTTAAAGATTGGAGTTTTAGGCGCTGGGCACCTCGGGAAAATTCATATTCGCTTGTTGCTTGAGTTAAAGGATCGCTACGAATTTATTGGATTTTTCGACCCTAGTGATGCCAACGCCAATTCGGCTATGGAACAGTTTGGCGTACAACGCTTCGATTCCATGGACGCACTGCTTGATGCGGTGGACTGTATTGACATAGTGACTCCAACAATTTCACATTTTGATTGTGCCTCGAAAGCATTGCGTAAAAGCAAACACGTTTTCATTGAGAAACCCGTTACAGAAACGGTAGAGGAAGCGAAAGCAATTGAGTTACTCGCACACGAAGCAGGAGTGAAAGTGCAAGTGGGGCATGTCGAGCGCTTCAATCCGGCATTTCAAGCGGCTGTACCTTATTTGAATAACCCGATGTTTATTGAGACGCATCGCCTGGCACAATTCAATCCACGAGGGACAGATGTTCCTGTTGTACTCGATTTGATGATTCACGACTTGGATGCTATTCTTAGTGTCGTAAAATCAGGCGTGAAGAAAATCTCCGCTTCAGGAGTTGCTGTTGTGAGTGATACTCCGGATATTGCGAATGCACGAATCGAATTTGACAACGGATGTGTCGCAAACTTGACCGCGAGTCGCATTTCCATGAAGAACATGCGTAAATCACGCTTTTTTCAAAAGGATGCCTATATTTCTGTTGACTTTCTCACCAAAGAATTGGAAGTCGTTCGCATGGAAAATGTCGAAGGAGAACCCGATCCATTCGATATGGTTTTGGAACTTGGAGAAGGCAAACCATCGAAAAAAATTCGCTTTGACAAACCAACCATTTCGGATGTAAATGCGATTAAAGAAGAACTGGCAACGTTTAATGATGCCATTATTAACGATACGAGACCTATTGTTTCTATCGAAGATGGGAAGGCTGCTTTGGAGGTTGCACACCTGATCGTGGAGCGAATCAAAGCTTCTGGGTCGATTGTGGTCGACAATATTTAAGAATAAATACCGTTTTAAGGGAACTTCTATGAGAAAATTAGCACTTTTAGCACTCATTGCCGTGGTACTGTCGGGATGCGTGAAGAATAATCCAGATCCTTCTTGGCTTGAGGTTAATGAATGGACACTTCAAGATGTTATCGGTCTCGATGAACGCGAATTGGTGCACGACTTTTCGGACGCCTGGGTGTATGTTGACGACAAATTAATCGGTGTATTCGAAGTGCCGTTCAAAATTCCATTGTTGTTGGAAGGCAATAGTAAAATCACCCTTTATCCGACTATTCGAAACAACGGTATCTCAGCAACAAAGAAAGTCTATCCGTTTGTAGAACCTTACACCATCACCGCGGAATTGGTGCAAAATCAAACCTTAACGATTGATCCAACCACCCGATATTACGCTCAAACGCAATTTACGCATTGGGATTTTGAAGGACCGAGCAGTGGTTTTGATCATACGCCTGAATCCATCGCAATTTTGGGGACATCCAATGATCCTGCAATTATTCAGGCAACAAATGGTAACAAATTCGGTCGCGTAAGTTTGGACGAAACCTATTATTACTGGCAGTCTTTCACGCAGTCTGTGCAATTGCCTCAAGGTGGTGCCGAAGTATATCTTGAACTAGATTACCACAACACGGTGGATGTCGTTACGGGAGTTTTGGCGCTAGAACCCAATGATGTAGTGAGCAATATCAATGTACAATTGAATGCACAGGACCCCGCTACGGTTCAATGGAAAAAAATATACATCGATCTTAAAACGATTGTCTCAGGATCAACCTCTGCAAATGGATTCCAAATGTCTTACGAAGCCTTGTTGCCCGATTCACTTACAACGGGGCAGATCAATTTAGATAACATCAAATTGGTGCATTTCTAAATGAACGCGAGAGGCCTCACATTTCTTGTTATTGTATTTGATTGGCTCGCATCTTGTGCGGGATGGGGACTTTTTTACTATTACCGTAAGACGACAATAGAAGGCGAACCATTCGCGCCAACCGAAGCGTTTTATTATGGAATTGCCCTGGTGCCTATTATTTGGTTGCTCATTTATTTACTTCAGGGAACGTATCACGATGTGCGACGTCTCCATCGTTTGAAAATCATCAATCTCACCTTCGTAGGAACTATTCTGTGCGTTGTGGTCCTGTTCTTTTTATTGCTGATAGACGACGAAATCAATGGATATCAACAGTATTACAAATCGTTGTTTATTCTATTTGCACTGCAATTTTCCGTCGTTTTTATTCCAAGATTTACCTTGGTCAGTATTATCGTGAAACGCATTCATAACCGAAAAGACGGGTTTAAAACCTTGATTATCGGGGGAAGTGAGAAAGCCGTTGAAATTTTCAACGAGATCGAAGATTTGCCGAAGGGCATTGGACATAATTTCGTTGGGTTCATCAATATTAATGGAGTAGACAAGGAATTAGAGGCAAAACTCAAGTACCTGGGACATATCGATGATGTGGAGTCCATTTTGAAGGAATATGAAATTGAAGAGGTCATCATTGCACTGGAAAGTACCGAACACAACAAGATCAAAACCATTATTTCGCGATTAGAAGCAGGGGATGTGCGGATTCGGGTGTTGCCTGATATGTACGACATTCTCTCTGGAACAGTGGAGATGAGTAATATTTTTGGTGCCTTACTCATTGACGTGAACTCGGAAGTGATGCCTGTTTGGC
Organism: Crocinitomicaceae bacterium; assembly: GCA_050289845.1. Lineage (GTDB taxonomy): Bacteria > Bacteroidota > Bacteroidia > Flavobacteriales_D > Crocinitomicaceae > UBA4466. Next base: position 7,306 of record JBNKGN010000102.1, read on the forward strand.
AACGCATTGTTAAGCGTGGATTTGATATTGTGGCATCGACAATCGCGCTAATTCTCTGTATTCCTTTGTTTATAGTACTGGCGATTTTGGTAAAAACCTCTTCCGCGGGACCCATTTTCTTTTTACAAGAACGGGTGGGCATGAATGGACATCCATTTCGGATCATCAAATTTCGAACGATGGTCGTGAACGCAGAAGCTGCAGGACCACAATTGTCATCCTCCAACGATCCGCGAATCACAAAGATTGGTCGTTTCATGCGAAAAACACGCCTCGATGAATTTCCTCAGTTCTACAATGTTTTGGTAGGGGATATGTCGCTTGTTGGACCACGACCAGAAAGACAATTTTACATCGATCAAATCGTGAAAATTGAACCGCAATTTCTCGAATTGACGAAAGTACGTCCGGGAATTACTTCTTGGGGACAAGTAAAGTACGGTTATGCTGAGAATGTCACGCAAATGCTCGACCGCATGAAGTTCGATCTGTTGTATTTAAAGAACAGAAGTTTGTCCCTCGACCTGAAAATCATGCTGTACACGATTCTTATTATTTTCAAAGGATCAGGAAAGTAATCGTTGCTGTATTATTTTACGCGCACTTCGAACATTTCCCGTTCGCCAATAAAGCCTTTGAGATTGTCACCAATAGCAATTGGTCCCACACCAGCAGGAGTTCCAGTATATATTAAATCGCCTTTTTTTAAGGTCATAAACTGCGAAATGTAGACGATTAATTGATCGATCGTGAAAATCATGTCTTTGGAGGTTCCTTGTTGTACCACCGTTCCATTTTGCTCTAGCCGAAAGGAAATATTAGAGAGGTCCAGTGCATCTTTTGGGATAAACTCAGCGGATAGTGGTGCGCTTCCTTCAAAAGCTTTTGCAATTTCCCATGGATGTCCTTTTTCCTTGCATTGCTGCTGTAAATCGCGGGCGGTAAAGTCAATCCCTAAACCAATCGATTCGTAATAGGTGTGCGCGAATTTTTCGCTGATATTTTTCCCAACTTTTGAAATTTTTACCACCAATTCGCATTCGTAGTGAATGTCCTTTGAGAATTTAGGATAATAAAAAGCCTCTCCAGGTCGAAGAATAGCTACGTCGGGTTTCATGAAAAACATCGGTGATTTTGGAACCGGTGAATTCATTTCTTTCGCATGATCTGCGTAATTACGTCCAATGCAAATTATTTTCATTTCCCAAACTTGTTTTTGAGGGCGTTTAATTTTTCGGATAAATCTTCTTCTTTTTTAGGGGCGGCTTTCAACGCTTTAATGCGATCCATTTCTTTTCGGAGGCATTGTTTTGTGTATAACGGAAAGTCGGCATCCAGCATCCAACCGTAGTAGCCTGGCTCAATTGCATGAACTTCTGCCACAGTTTTATTTTTATGCTTGCCAAAATTGTAAATCAAGTCTCCCGCTTTGTTGTAGCCAAGTCGACCTGCAAAATCAGCGCGCTTCATGTTATTGTGTTGCGAGAATTCAGCGAGAAAATCAACGTCTCCTTTTACCTCGTCATAACGTTCAATCTGAGCGTCCAAAACTTCCCAGGTAGCTTGTGCATCGGCAAAAGCGTTATGGGCGTTGTTCAAATCTTTGTTGCAATAGAAAGCGTACGCAGCAATTAGAGTGCGCTGTTCCATTTTATGAAAAATGTTCTGAACGTCAATGTGACGGCATTTCGAAAGGTCAAATGTACTCCCCGCGCGCAATAATTCTTCGGCCAATAAAGGGAGATCAAACTTGTTGGAATTGTATCCAGCGAAATCACATCCTTCTAAAAAAGCTTCCAGTTCGGGAAGAATTTCCTTCATCGTAGGTGCATCTGCAATGTCTTCGTCATAAATGCCGTGTATTTCACTTACTTCCTTGGGAATTGGCATCTCTGGATTAACACGACGGTTGAAATGGGTTTCTGTTCCGTCTGGTGCGACTTTTATCACTGCAATTTCAACAATTCGGTCTTGCGTGACACTCAAGCCAGTAGCTTCCAAATCAAAGATCGCAAGGCATTTATCTAGGTTAATATTCATGCACTAAAGATAGTGATAGGGAGGAGGGGATCAAAAAAAAGCCCAGACAATTCACGTCTGAGCTTTAATTATTTCTGTTTTATCGGAATTTACTCCGTTTTCAACCCTACGTATTGGTAAGGGAAGTATTTCTCTTTGTCTCCCGCATCCTGAACATATTCAGGTCCCTGAACGACTGTTGTAACAATGACAACGTTCACACGACCTTTGTATTCTTCGAATTGCTCGAAGTGGGCGATGAGATCGTATTTCATATTCTCTGCACGGATTTTGGTCAAATTCTCATTCGTTTTGTACGTTTTCGTTGGTACATTCGATGCAGAAGAGTAGATGTTGATAGTGATTTCTTTACGACCATCGTTCAACTGCGTCTCTACATCTTTCACGAAGTCTTTCAACTTGTCTTTTTTCGTTGAAAGTTTGTTCTTGTTATACGCGAAGTAATGCATGAACTCCAAATCAGGGAAGGCATTTGTTGGTACTTCCGGCAAATTCAAGGTGTCCTCTGGGATAATGATTTGACGTGTATCTACGTCTAACAATAGTTCGCGGTAAATTTCTTGATAATTTGTATCACAAAGCGTTGTAAACGAGTCGTCTCCCA
>JBNKGN010000103.1:0-9940 GCA_050289845.1 Crocinitomicaceae bacterium
AAGCATGGGCTACGCGGCAAGAATTTCACTTCTACATGCAAACCGACGTGGAATTTCAAAAAGCACGCTATATCAACAAAGACGGAAGAAACAAACTGTTGTTGATCTTTCCGAAAGACACAAAAAAAATCACACTTCGTGTTGGAATTTCCGCTGTTGACAAAGACGGCGCCAAAGCCAATTTGAACGCTGAAATTCCTGGATTCAACCTGGACGCTGTTCATTTAAAAGCAAAAGCTGCCTGGGAAAAAGAGCTGAGCAAAATTCTCTTCAAAACGGATGACAAAGAAGTCATGACCAATTTTTACACAGCCTTGTATCATTCCTATTTGAATCCTAACATCTTTTCGGATGTCGATCGACGTTACAGAGGTTACGACGGATTGATCCACACGCTCCCTGAAGGTAGTGGAGATAATTACACTGTTTTCTCTTTGTGGGATACCTATCGTGCTACCCATCCGCTTTTCACCCTTACACAAGTCGAACGCACAACGGATTTCATCCAAACCTTCCTGCGTCACTTCGAACAAGGAGGCACTTTACCAATTTGGGAACTTGCCGGCAATGAAACAGGATGTATGATTGGCTACCACAGTGTTTCAGTGATTGCTGATGCGTACGCAAAAGGAATTCGTGGGTTCGACGCCAAAACGGCGCTTGATGCAATGATCGCAACCTCCAACCGGGACGAATTGGGGAAACATGCTTATGCTGCTCAGGGATTTTTAGGTGTCGGTGACGAACCCGAATCCGTTTCAAAAACATTGGAATATGCCTACAATGATTTTTGTATCGCCGAAATGATTAAATATTATCATTTAGATCCCGATTCGGAAAATTACACGGATCAATATTGGGACTATGCGAAACGTTCCATGAACTTTATCAATGTCTTCGATCCAAGCACGAAATTTATGCGTGGACGTCGCTCAATGAACTGGTTCTCCCCTTTCAAACCGGAAGAAGTTAATTTCAACTACACAGAAGCCAACAGTTGGCAATATTCGCTCTACGCACCTCATGCTGTAGGCGTATTGACTGATTTAATCGGGGGAAAAGATTCATTGGAAAACTGGTTGGACAAACTTTTTACAACACCATCGGATTTATCCGGACGCCATCAAGTTGACATTACAGGGTTGATTGGGCAATACGCTCACGGGAATGAGCCTTCCCACCACATGGCCTATTTGTACAATTACACCGATGCGCCTCATAAAACGGCGGAATATATCGATCAAATTGATCGTGAAATGTACCACAATGCCCCAGACGGACTCGCGGGTAATGAAGACTGCGGACAAATGTCCTCTTGGTATGTTTTGAGTGCACTCGGACTTTATCAGATTGCTCCAGGTCGCCCCTATTACGATTTCGGACGTCCTTTGCTTGATGACGGAATCCTTCAAATGGAAGACAATAAGAAGCTGTATATCAAAGTTCATGGCAATAGTAAAAACGCAAAATACATTGATAAAATCAAATTGAATGGTGTCGAATTGTGCCAACGTTACATTCACCATCAGCAATTGGCAAAAGGTGGAAAGTTGGAATTTTTCATGACTTCTGTACCGAGTAAAAACTATCAAAGCTACTACCCTGCTCCAACGATTGACAGCATTACACAAGGTTTTGTTTCCGTGCCACACCGCGTCGAAACAGATCGTGTATTTGAGAAATCGACAACAGTAACTTTGGAAAATTTGGATGGTGCCGCGATTCGTTACACAATGGACGGTTCCGATCCAACCACGAGCGCAACGGCAAAAGAATACAACGCTAACGGCAGTACAATTGTTGTAGACAAAACCACTATGGTCAAGGCTGTTTCCATTGATTCATTAGGAAACAAAAGTGCTGTGGTAGAAGCCGCTTTGGTAAAAAAGAACCCCGACATTTCGATTACCGTGCGTTCCGAATATGCCAATCAATATGCTGCTTACGGTGATTTAACCGTTATTGACGGAATCCGGGGTGGCACAGAATACCGCACAGGCGACTGGCAGGGCTATTGGGCACAAGACGTTGTCTTCGAGATTGAATTTACAGAACCCATGTCATTCAACGCTGTTGGACTCGGTTGTCTGGAAGACACGAAATCCTGGATTTTCCTGCCAACGATGTTTGTCGTCGAAGGATCGAAAGATGGAGAAAGCTTCACCCCATTAGGATTCAACAAGTTGATTCACACGGCAAAAGAGATTGAGCCTTCAAAAGTGGTCGATTTTTGGATCGAACCTGAAGTAAAAGGGCCTTACAAGAAAATCCGTGTCACAGCGGTAAATTACGGTAAGTGTCCCGAATGGCATTTAGGTGCAGGAAACGACACCTGGCTCTTTGTTGATGAGATTTTATTCCGTTAATTCTTCAAAAAGTTGGTATTTTTAACACGCAAAATAGAAAACCAGATATGAAACAATTCAAAATTAGTTTAATCGCCGTCTTCGTGCTTATCGGAACTGTAGCGAAAGCAGACGAAGGAATGTGGCTTCCATTTCTCCTTGGGCGCAATTACGAAGACATGAAAAAACATGGACTTCGCCTTACACAAGAACAAATTTACGACATCAACAATGCGTCATTGAAAGATGCGATCGTTTCGTTTGGTGGCTTCTGTACAGGAGAAATCATTTCGGACAAAGGCTTGATTTTAACAAATCACCACTGTGGATACGATGCAATTGCTGATGCTTCATCGGAAGAAAACAATTACCTTGACAACGGGTTTTGGGCTAAAAATAACGGTGAAGAAATTGCCGTACCAGGGTTGACCGCGACATTCATTGTTCGAATTGAAGACGTTACAGAGTCCGTTTTGGCGAATGTGAACGAGAACATGACGGAAGAAGAACGCGCTGCCAAAATTGCAGAGGTTATTGAAGTCTTGAAAAAAGATGCTGTAAGTGGTACAGATTACACCGCTTCGATCAAAGACTTCTATGAAGGAAACGAATACTATCTTTTTGTAAAAGAAACGTTTAACGACATTCGTTTGGTAGGAACACCTCCACAATCTGCTGGAAAATTTGGTGGCGATACCGACAACTGGATGTGGCCACGTCACACTGCTGACTTCTCGATGTTCCGTATTTATGCGGGAACTGACAACAAACCAGCACAGTACTCTGATGAAAATGTTCCTTACAAACCAAAGTATTCTTTGCCAATTAGCTTGAAAGGAGTTCAAGAAAACGATTATGCGATGATTTTAGGTTTCCCAGGATCAACAGATCGCTATTTGAGTTCTTGGGGCGTACGTCAGGCTGTCACGTTGGATCAACCCAAAAAAGTAGACATTCGTGCGAAGAAATTGGAGATCATGAAGAAATACATGGATCAGGACACAGAAGTCCGTTTGAATTACTCGTCCAAATACGCGCAAGTAGCGAATTACTGGAAATACTTCATCGGTCAAACAGCACAGGTGAAAAACAACGATGTTATCGGTAAAAAAGAAGCAATTGAAGCAGACTATCGCGACTACATGAAAAACAAGCGCGAGAATTTTGACGTTTTAGGGTCTATCGAGAAATATTATGATTTGACGAATGACATCGTATACATCAAAGCGTATCAAAGAGAATTCTTGTACCAGGTAGATGCCGTGATTAACGTGTTGCGCTACAAATTCTGGGCAGAAGCAATGGTGGACGAAGACCCAACGATCAACGCGCGTGCGGGAATGATGGCTGCTTTCTTTAAAAATTCAACCATGGAATTTTACGAAGAAAAGAATCTTGACCTAGAAATTGAAATCGTTCAAGAAGTACTTGCAATGTACATTGAAGACATTCCAACAGAACAAATGGGTGAATACACTCAAAAAATTGCTTCAAAAGGACGCAAGGGTGTAGACAAGTTTATCAAGAAAGCGCGTAAAAAATCCATTTTCTTTAACAAGGAAAAATTTGAAGCGTTTGCAGAAGAACCAACTTTGGAAGCCTTGGAAAAAGACATGATGTATCAATTGATTACAGACATGTGGGGTGCGTACGAAGCGGCAACGGAATCTGAAGCAATGAAAACAGCACAAGAGAATTTGGACAAAGCCAATCGTCTTTTCGTGGATCGTTTACGTAAAATGAATCCAGAGAAAATGTACTATCCAAACGCCAACTCAACACTTCGATTGACATACGGAAATGTACTTCCTTATTCTCCGAAAGATGGTGTGATGTACGAATACACGACTACGATCGACGGAGTGATGCAAAAAGAAGATTCAAGCAATCCTGAATTCAACGTTGATCCTCGAATCAAGGAAGTTTGGAAGAAAAAAGACTACGGACAATATGCGGACGACGCAGGAAACCTTACGGTAAACTTCCTTTCTAACAACGATATCACTGGGGGAAACTCTGGTTCACCTGTAATCAACGGTGACGGTGAGTTGATCGGTACGGCGTTCGACGGAAACTGGGAAGCAATGTCTGGTGACATCTACTTCGAACCGAACATTCAGCGTACTATTTCACTTGATATTCGCTACACACTTTGGCTGGTAGACAAGTGCTATGGAGCGAGCAATATCATCGACGAATTAAAGTTGGTAAAATAAGATCTTAATGACGAATTAAAATCCCGTTTTTCGAAGCGGGATTTTTTTGTTTAAATACAATGCCTACATTCTTCATTTTATCGGAATTCAGTCAAAGTACCCAACTCACAGGTTCGCTTAGTCCCTTGCGAGTTTTGATCACGGTACTAATAGCCATTAGTCCTATGGCCATTGGTTTTGCCTACAATTATTGGAAAATCAAGCGGTGGGAAAATGAAATTCTTCCAAAAGAAGGCAATAAAACCGACCACTATTTTGTCAATGCGTATCTCTGTATGGCTGTTTGGGTGCTAAAAAGTGATCGACGAGATCTCAAATCCAAACAACTCTTATTGCGGAATTCATTGGCGAAAAAAGTAGACAATCTGGATACGATCGGGGCAACTTTCGAAAGTATTTGGAAACGCGAAGTTCGGGTAACACATGTGGCGAAATGGGTCAACTTACGATTGAACCGTGCCGAACGGGAAGAACTTCTTTATTTGCTGGTAGCTCTTGCGATGGTGGACGGTGTAATGCTTCAAAAAGAACATGCGATCATCGCTGAATTGGCGCAATTGACGGGGATCTCTCAAAAACAATTGCGAAGTATTCTTGCCTCATACAGACAACGCAAAGCACGGGAAGAAGCCAAAGCAAACGAACGAAGAAGAACAACGAAAAAAACCGTAGCTACTCCTTCAAAACGTGAGCGGGCAGCGGAAATACTCGGAATTTCCCCACATGCATCAAAAGACGAAATCAAAAAAGCCTACCGCACACTCGTCAAAAAGCACCATCCCGACCGTTTTGCTGGAAAAAGTGAAACTTTGATCCAAGCCGCGAAAGAACGGTTTATTGAGATTCAGGAAGCCTATGATTTGCTAAGTTCAGAATAAGACACCGTAGAAGTGCGTAAACCTTTACGTACATTCACCTGTTTCGATAGCTTCAAAGAAGGTTTTTCACTAAGAGTCACTACTTTAGATAAAAAAAATGACCATGAGTGATCTCGTCAACTTTCCTACAGCTAAGCAAAAATATGATAAATCCTGCTGGGCATGTGCTTCGCGAATGATCATCAATTTTTATACAAAAGCAACCACTTATGATTCAGATACAGCTTTTGCAACGGCTTACGGTAAAACAGCGAATTCCTATCAATCAGCAGCTGCAGCACTCGCAGCATTTGGTTATTCGAATGCCGCAGATGGAAGTGCGATTCCTACTTTAGCAGAGATTGAAGATGCCATTAAAACAGATGGTACACCGCTGCTCTCTTGTGTTGGTCAAGGACAACCAATAATCAACCAAGGAAAGATAAAGCGAGATCTAAACTTTCAGAACGGGCATTGGGTGGTTATTGTCGGAGTAGATGTAGCCAAAAAAGAACTGCATGTGTTCGATCCAGATTCGGGAATTATTGAAACCGTTGCATACGGCGCGCTGTTTAAAAATGGTCAGTATTGGAAAAACACGTCCTATGTAGACAAGGCTCCTATCAAAAAGTAAGCGCCCTCTTTCGAAATCAATACTTTTATCTTGAAATGATCCCTGCTTTCCCCCTCGGATAAGACATGTTTCTTAATTTAGAGCGATGGACTGGCGACAATTGTTTCATGGCTATGTGCGTACGCCCCAACTTTGGCGTGGCTCCCTGAATGGAATCCCTCAATTGGAATTGCCCGAAATCAAGCAACCGCCCTACTCCAACACTGTTCCTAACTCGCTTCGATTGGGACATATTGCCGAACATTTTGCATTGGAATATTGGTCCCATATCCCAGAACTGGAGGTGGCGTGTCACAACGTTCAAATTGAAGGAGAAAGCCAAACCTTAGGTGAAATTGATGCCATCCTGCACTTGAACGAACAATGGACACATGTTGAAATGGCCTACAAATTCTATCTCTTCGATCCTACGCACGGAAATACGGATTTGGAACATTGGATAGGACCCAACCGAAAAGATACGCTCACCGCCAAATTAGAACGTTTGTTGGATCATCAATTGCCGCTCATTGAAACGAGGGAAGCCAAAAGCCAGTTAAAAGCGTATGTCCCAGGAAATACGCCAATCACTTCTTCTGTATGGATCAAAGCACAATTGTTTGTTCCGTTTGAAAAAAAAGTAGCTGTAGCCCCGCTAAACCAAAGTTGCGTGCGAGGATTTTATCTCCACACCTCCGAACTCCATGTGTTTACAGAGCACTCTTTCTTTCTTCCAAGTAAAATCGAATGGTTATTGGAACCTAACGTTCATGTGGCGTGGCAATCATTGGAACAGATTTCAGTGCAAATACAACCGCTACTCGACCGCCAATTTTCCCCATTGCTGTGGATGAAAGCTCCGAATGGTTCGCTCGAAAAGATTTTTGTGGTCTGGTGGTCCAATTCCCAATAAATCCTAATACGACAATAGTTCATCTTACCTTTCGTTTGGAAAGAAACCAAAAAACGAATGGCTATGAACGCTAAAAACTCACTCTTAATCCTATTTTCGAGTACCCTACTCTTTGGATTGCTTTTCCACAACAAAAGTCTTGGCATCAATCTCGTTATTTACGAAGGCATCATGCTCGGATGGCTACTCTTTACAAGTCAATTGGGCTTTCGATCCTTTTTGGAAAAGATGTTGATTATCGCTCAAATCAGTACCTTAACATTTACCGTTCTGCACCATTCTGCTTGGAGCTTTTTCATTCATTTCTTCGTTAGTTTTTTACTTGTTGGTGCGATGATTGCTCCATTACTTCAGTCGTTATTGGGAATTTTAGCGATGTCAATGAGCAATGTGTTCCTGTGTTTTCATGAGCTTTTCGTCAAGGAGGAAACAACCGTTAGCCGTTCTCAATCGCGTCGTAACTATCAATTCAAACGCTTGCGCTTGTATCTTATTCCGATGGCGATAATTGCTGTTTTTGCCAGTATTTATGGACTCGCCAACCCCAATTTCGGCACGTACGTTGATCTTGTTTTTACCAAAATAAGTGATGGCTTCCGTCTACTGTTTGAGTCGATCGACTTTTGGTTATTTACCACCTTACTCTTTGGTTTTCTGGTCAGTATCTTCGTTTTGCGCCGAGGTAAAAACACCACTATAGAAGCAATTGATGCACGGAAAGAAGATCATCTTAAACGGCAAAAACGAGCATTTGGAGATTTCAAAAATATGGCTTTAAAAAATGAAGCTCGGGCGGGAATTTTCTTGTTTACGTCATTAAACATCCTTCTCTTTTTTATGAATATCATGGATGTTGATCACGTTTGGTTGCATTTTGAATGGGAAGGGCAATTTTTGAAACAATTTGTGCATCAGGGGACAATCCTATTACTCATCGCGATTGTATTATCGGTGATTCTCGTTTTGAGTTTTTTCCGTGGCAACCTCAACTTTTATTCAAAAAATAAATGGCTTAAAAATCTTTGTTATTTGTGGTTGGGACAAAATGTAATTCTCGCCATTTCAGCAGGAATCCGGAATTGGTACTACATCCAATATTACTCACTCGCGTACAAGAGAATTGCGATCATCTTCTTTCTACTACTTGCTATTTATGGATTGTATAGTGTTTTTATCAAAGTGAAAGATCAAAAGTCGAACTTCTACCTACTCCGAACGAACGCGCTTGCATTGCTATTTGTTCTTGTCGTTTCAGCGGGATTTCATTGGGATCGAATAATAGCAGATTATAATTTTAGTCGTGGAAAAGGCGCTTTCGTGCATTTGGATTTTCTTGCCGAATTGTCTGACAGTGCACTTCCTGAATTGGATCAACCGATGGATGTTCTGAAAAATATTGATCACTATCAGGAAGCCTCCTTTTTCAAAGGGAATTTCTCGGGTGCGTACCGTGATATTTACCTGACTCCCAATGAATACAAAGTATCCATAGAATGGCGCAAGCAAGTATTTAAAAGACGTTGGGAAAAGAAAAGTTGGTTGGAATGGAATTACGCAGAAGCGCTGGCGTATGAGGAACTTGAGCACAGTAATGCCTTTTAGTTTCCTCTGAAACCTTACTTCTTCATAGAAATGCCAAAATGAGAATAAATCGGACGCTCGATACCATCACTATCAGCAGGTCGATTGATAATTCCTCCCATCGTTTCGACGTACATACAGGAAGAGCCTCCCTGGTCACACGCCATTGCGTCAGAAGCACCCAATGCCTTCAATATTTTCGCACAATCCTTGTAAGTCAACCCAACACTATAATCCGGACGTTTTCCATCCACGATCATTAAATAGAGGTAGGTCCCCTCTTTGTTGATTCCCATAACTGTTCTTGCGTAGGGACGATCGCGCTCATGTTGAATAATTTCGTTGTTTTTCAAAATATCAAAACGCCCCCAAATGGCATTAAAGTAATCGTCCTTGTACTTGGTATCGACAAAAGACTCTTCGTAATAATGTGCTTTATTTTCTTTATTGAACCCAATGAATGGGCGTTTGTCCGTATCAACCATCATAACAACTTTCCCGTCGGAAACCCAATTCCCGGACCATTCTCCCAAGGCACAATCCATCGCCATGGTTTCTCCTGCTTCGCCATTGATTGCCAAAATACAGTTGTTCTGCTGTGCGAACGTGCTAGTGAGGTATTTCTCCTTTTTCTTGGGAGTAATTTGTACGTCAACTTCGGGGTTCGTTAGATCGATACGCGCGACAAAAGTCACTGCATTCGGGTCTTTTTGGGTAATGGAAAGCAATTGAATCGCTTCATTTACGGGTCGCTCGGCGAATGCTGCATTCGGAAATTCCTTTTTTAGTGCCGTAAGATCAAATGGTTCTCCTCCCTTAACAGTAAAGGAATTCATCTGAGCTTTTCGAATTTTATCGTTCATAAAGCTCAATTCGGAGCGCATGAAATCAAACTTCTTATCGATGATGAATAGGAGCATCAATACGACGAGCCCTGCATTGATGTACAAGCGTTTTTGCTCCGACAATTTGCGCATCCAACGACGTCCGAGCCAATTCAAAACCACCAAAAGCAGTGCGATCAACAACAGTAGCGCATACAAGGGCAAATCCATCAAGCGCCAGGTGACCGAGATCAAATTGTCCAATAAGTTGTTTATGAAATTACCCATTGAGGCTCAAAAATACGCTTTTACTGAAATCTTACGGCCTTATTTAACCGCAAAGAGCACTTTTGTTTCCAAATCGTTTTCTTCCGTGTTCATCGGGCTGTTGAGATAAACTTCCATTGGATGAATTGCCTTGTTGTTTTTAAATACTTTGGATTGAATGCGGTTGTATTGTGCACTCCACATATTACCAATGTAACGATAAGGTCCTTTTTGATGAATGGCGTGAACTTTGGTCTCAGGGACACTTCCCGTGATCACTCCATCGGGCAAATCGCCTGGAATTTCGCGCACTGGAACACAAGC
>JBNKGN010000104.1:0-9927 GCA_050289845.1 Crocinitomicaceae bacterium
AATAGATGCAATGTGTGCGCTTTCATGATAATGTTTGATTTTACTTCCTTTGTATGCACGGAATTGGTTACGCCCATCACATGAGAATTCTACCGATATAGAGTCATGTTCCTGTCTGTTTTTTGTTTACCCTTCCTGCTTTCGGGCAGTCGAACGGGTACAAGGCCATGCTGGAAAAATATTACACCGATTTTCCTACGATCAGTATTGCCAGTGCAAAAGCAAAATTGGGGGATGAAAATGTTTATTTTCTCGACACACGAGAAACGAACGAATTCAACGTAAGTCACATTCAAAATGCGCGGTGTGTAGGGTACGATCATTTTAAAATGAGTTCCGTAGCCAACATTCCCAAAGACGCTGAAATTATCGTTTATTGTAGTATTGGAGCTCGAAGTCAAACGATTGGCGAAAAACTAAAAAAAGCGGGATATACCAACGTTAAAAATCTCTACGGCGGTTTCTTTCATTGGTGCAATCTCGACGCGCCGATGGTCAACACCAAAGGCGAAAAAACAATGCGCATCCACGGTTACTCAAAAGATTGGGGAAAGTGGATCCGAAAAGGTACGGTGGTATACACATGAAAAACAAACAACTCCTCCTCGTTTTTGCGAAAAACATTGTCCTCGGAAAAGTAAAAACCCGCTTAGCGAAAGACGTTGGCGATGTTATGGCGTTTAATGTCTACCGTCGACTTATCGAAATTACGGAGCAACAAACGATGCGACTCGAAAAAACGGATGTTCATATTTACTTTACGGATGTCGAAATCAATGCGCTTTGGCCGAATTGCGAAAAGTTTGTTCAAAAAGGAGAAGATCTTGGGGAGCGCATGCAGAATGCTTTTCAAGAAGGATTCGATCGCGGGTACGAAAAAATCATTGGAATAGGAACGGATCTTCCTGATCTCACCGCAGAAACAATCCAGCAAGGATTTAACGCACTCCAAGAAAATCACACCGTTTTCGGCCCGTCCAACGACGGAGGTTATTACGTGATCGGCATGCGTGAAATGATTCCTGCCATTTTCGAAAACAAACCCTGGAGCACGGAAACGCTTCTGGAAATTACCTTGTCCGAATTGAAAGCTCTTCAACTCCGAACGTATTTGCTTCCCGTTTTAAACGACATCGACACCTTGTCCGATCTGAAAGCCTCTTGGCTGGGGAGTGAATTTCCCGTCTCCGTCTAAAGCAATTAGAATCACGAAATTTTGAATTCAAAATACGCTTGGGACATTTCCGATTTTAAGAATGGACTTTATCTGCTTTCGTTATCGAATGGTTCCTCAGTAAACTTTGTTAAAACCTCCGAGTAGCCTACCCTAAAATCTGTTGACTTCATTTGTTCTTTTGCACGTTAACAAAAATTAATTCGTGTTTTCTTCGTTATTGCTGTAACTTTTGGGCGTCCAAACGTACTTACTTAAGTAACTGATAGTACTTCATTTTGAAAATTAACGTTTTTCGTGATCTAATCTTACTCGTCTTTACCTTCACGTTCGGACATTATTTGTTCGGACAGAGTATTTCGGGATTCGTATACGATGAAGCGAACAATCCAATTCCATTTGCAAAAGTCTACATCAAAAACCTGGGCAACTCTGAAGGTTCGGGCAGCGGAAATTCTGGCGCCATCACGGATTTCGAAGGAAAGTACTTTCTTGGATGCAGCATGGGGGTTCAAACGGTTGTTTATACCTGCATTGGTTATGAAGATTTGGAAGTTCAAGTTACCGTTAATCAATTCGAACCGACCGTAAAAAACGTTTATCTAAGTGAGCTTGTCAAGGAATTGAACAATATTGAAGTTTCCGCAAAACACAAAAATATAGGGTGGATGATTGTCCAAAATGTGATCAATCACAAAAAAGAGATGCTTCAGCAAATGGATGGTTATACGTGTGAAATTTACATCAAAGGTGTGGAAACTTTTGACAAAAAGGAGCGCGCACCAGAGCCTACAGAAGAAGAAAACACAGGACCTGTCGATGTTTTTCAGGAAGAAGAAGACAATCTCAAGAAAAAATTAAAGGAAGAAGCGCGGATCAATCTAATCGAGATCAACCTCACGAAACACTTTCAATACCCCAACAAAATCAAAGAGATTCGCAATGGATACGAGAAAATTGGAAATCCCGATCAGATCTATTTTCAATCGACCGTAAAAGGCGAATTCAACTTCTATGAAAGTCTGGTTCAAAAAGACGACTTACATCAAGGTCCTATTGTTTCGCCGCTGCATCCGTCTGGAATTCTATCCTACAAATACAAGCTGACGGAAATCCTCACAGACGACGGAGATTCGACATACGTAATTAAGGTAACGCCACGTTCTGTCGGAAATTCAACCTTATCGGGCTTTTTGTACATCAAGAAAAAGGGTTGGGTGCTTACGAAAGTGGATCTTGCAATGCACAAAGGAAATCTTAAAATTTACGATGATTTCCGAATTGTACAGGAATTTAAAGAACAAGACAGTTTGTGGTTGCTCGACAATCAAACCTTCGAATACAAGACAAAATACGGGAAAGAAATTGTGCTAGGTACAACGACCGTCGCATACTCCGATTACGAAATAAACCCAGTGTTTCCGAAGAAATTTTTCACAAACGAATTGGGCGTCACTACTGAGGAAGCATACAAACGAGACAGTACCTACTGGGACGAAATTCGTCCAATACCGTTGACCGTGGAAGAACAGCGTTCTAAGTTTGTTCAGGACAGTCTTCAAGCCATTTTCACGTCGAAGCAGTATTTGGATTCCATCGACTCCGTTTTTAATAAGATCACCTTTATGAAAGCGGCGTTCCTGGGAATTGGTCACATGAATCGCGACAAAAAAACTCGATGGATGTTTCCTTCCGCAGCCTCTTTGGTAGAACCGATTGCTATTGGAGGTCTTCGCATTGGTCCAGGCGTGAGTTTTTACAAGAAATTTGAGAACAAACAATGGATCAGTACCTACTCGAGTTTTACCGTTGGATTCAACAATCTCGACCTTCGGGGAAGCGCCAATCTCTACCATCATTACAATCCCAAAAAACTGTCCACCTATCTGGTCTCCTTCAGTAAAAGTGCGCGAATGATCAACTCGAACAATGCTGTTTCTTCGCTTCTTGATCGCCAGAATATTTATCAAAACCTTGGGTTGAAAATCTCCCATTCTACCGAATTATTGAATGGACTGTATCTGTACAATTCCTTTCAATTTGACAAACGATCTCAGTTCGATTTGGACTACCGATTTGTCACCTGGTTTGACGATGCCTTTGAAAATACCGAGCCGGTTCAATTTCCTTCTTACAATTCTTTGCGCTCACTTTTCTACATTTCCTTCGTGCCCGATCAAAAATACATGACGGAACCCGATCGAAAAGTCGTGTTGGGAAGTGCCTGGCCGACCTTCACTGTTGGTTGGGAAAAAGGATGGAACGGCGTTTTCAATTCGGTGGTTGACTTCGACTACCTTTACGCTTCGGTCACACAATCGTTTCAAGTGCGAACTTTTGGTGAATCGAAATACAAACTAGTGATGGGGCAATTTGTCAATCAAGACAGTGTTTTCCAAATTGACCGCAAATTTTTCCGTCAGGCCGATAAAAATCGTTGGTTGGCGCTTGCATTCATCGACCCGCTGAACAACTTTCAAAACCTCGATTCCACCTACGAAACGAAGGAATTGTACCTCAGGGGGCATTACATTCACCACTTTAATGGTGCGATCGTCAACAAAATTCCGTTCATGAAAAAAACGGGGATCAAAACGGTTGCAGGAACGGGCTTTATCTTTCTACCAGAACACGACAATTTCTTCTACACGGAAGCGTATCTTGGCGTGGAACGGATCTTTAAAATCTTGCGCGAACGAATACGGATTGGAACCTACGTGATCATGAGTACAACCAACAACCAATTCAAACTACCAACAGACAATCAGCCGAGGCATTTCAAATTTGCGATCTCCTTCGATATTATGAACACGAACGAGAACGACTTTAACTTCTAAGAATTAATAATACTTTCCGGGAATCAAATAGTTGGTCACGTAATCAGCGACACCTTCTTCGAGTGTATGAAAAGGAACGTTATAGCCCGATTCGATCAACTTCGACATATCCGCTTCCGTGAAATACTGGTATTTGTCGCGAATATCTGCTGGTGTATCAATAAACGAAATGTCTTCAGCTTTGTCCATCGCTTTGAAGGTGTTTTTCGTCAAATCGAGGAAGGTACGCGCCGTTCCAGAACCTAAATTGTAGATCCCCGAGTTGGGTGGTGTCGTCATCAAATACAAGCACACTTCTACAACGTCCTTTACGTAAACGAAATCGCGCAACTGTCCACCGTCTGTGTAATCTGGATTGTGGGATCGGAACAACTTCATACCACCCGTTTTACCGATTTGATGAAACGCATGAAAAATAACGGATGCCATACGTCCTTTGTGGAATTCATTCGGACCGTAGACATTGAAAAACTTCAAACCTGCCCAAAATGGAGGTGTTTCTGTTTGTTCAAGTACCCATTTATCGAAATCATTTTTCGAATCGCCGTATGGATTGAGTGGCTTTAATTTTCCGACAATTGCATGATCATCTTTGTAACCAAACTCACCGAGTCCATAAGTCGCCGCTGAACTTGCATACACCAATGGAATACTGAATTTGGTGCAAAGGTTCCAGACATCTTTGGAGTAGTTGACGTTCAATTCGTCGAAAATTGCGGTATCAAATTCGGTGGTATCTGTACGGGCTCCAATATGGAAAACGAAATCTACTTCGCTTCCAAAATCTTCAAACCATTTGATAAAACCGTTACGTCCCACTTTTGAAACAAGGGTTTTCCCAACGAGATTTTGGTCTTTTTCGGTTTTTGAAAAATCATCAACGACAACAATATCGTTGTATCCAGCTTGATTCAATCGGCTCACTAAACAGCTTCCGATAAAACCTGCCGCTCCTGTTACTACAATCATGAGGGTATTCTTAAAACAGTCCGTTGATTTCTGCGTCTATCGCATTGATAATCGTTCCCAAATCTTCTTGACTTTCAGGGAAATTGTTGTTGTCTACATCAATAATAAGCAACTTTCCTTTGTCATAAGTAGAGATCCAAGCCTCGTAGCGTTCGTTCAAACGTTTCAAGTAATCCAAACGAATGCTTTCCTCGTAATCACGACCACGACGTTGAATTTGATTCACCAAAGTGGGAACGCTTGCGCGCAAGTAAATCAACAAATCAGGCGCAGACACAAAAGAATCCATTAGATTGAAGAGCGAGAAATAATTTTCAAAATCACGCGTGGTCATCAATCCCATCGAGTGCAAATTCGGCGCAAAAATGAAGGCATCTTCATAAATCGTACGATCTTGAATCACGGTACGCTCCGCTTTCTGAATTTCCTGAATTTGCGTAAAACGGCTGTTGAGATAATAAATCTGTAAGTTAAAAGACCATCGCTGCATGTCCTCGTAGAAATCATTCAGGTAGGGATTTTGCTCTACATCTTCAAAGTGAGTTTCCCACCCAAAATGTTTCGCTAATTCTTTCGTAAGTGTGGTCTTTCCCGACCCGATATTTCCTGCTATGGCGATGTGCATTTTACCTCAGTTTTTGGACTGACTAAATTACAACAATTGCGCAAAGAATCAACAATTAGCCTTTGAAATGCAAGGTATATTTATGAACATTTTTCGGCGTTCGGAAATAGACGTAGTTTCCGACAACTTCAAATTCGATAATATTTTTAATTGGCAAATCAAGAATGGCGGTATGCCCCGTGAGACTGGCTTCGACACTGTAAAACTCAAATTTGTCGCTCCCCATCGCATAAATCGTATGTCCCATGTGGCGATCCAAGTCGACCTCTTTCCAGTTTTCAGCCGAATAGGTTTGCAACAATCCACCGTAAAAATCGAGCTCATACAATTTCTTCCCTCCTTCCAACAAGTACAGGCGCCCCGATTCTTCCAGAATTTGATCGACTTCGGAAATTCCCAACAACCCTTTGATGTTTACTATTTCCAATTGTTGCTCAATTTTCTTTTGAAATGAAATCAACTTGATCGTGGAATTGATATTATCGTAGACCCACAGAAAATCAGGTCTGGCCGAAGCAGCAATCAGGGAAGCATTGTAAATATCGTAATCGGTCAAATCGATGCAATCTTCCGTCGCTGTCAAAGTATTATCAAAAAAACAGAGTGTTTGTTGTTCTTCGGAAAAGTGCACCAACTTCATCGAATTGATGGCGACCAATTGTTTCATCTTCCCGTAAGATTTTACGCTTTGTTGAAATTTTTGAACGCCGGTTGAATCGTATTTAATGATGGATCCGCCTTGCGAAACATAGACATTGTTCAATTGATCTACACTCCAAATCGCATTCGAATCAACAGGATAAGTTCCCACTTTCGTCCATTGCAAGCCTAGTGAATCCTGCCCCAAAAGAAGCGTTGGAAAGCACACTGCCAGAATAAGATAGATCCATTTACACTTCATATCGTTCTGCTTGCAATTGCAAGATTTGTTCCACAATGATTCGATCGTTCGAAAGTCGTGGCACTTTGTTTTGCCCGCCTAATTTCCCCATGGCTTTCAACCAATTTTCAAATAATTCCGGTGCCACCAAACGGATTATTGGCGCATCCAATATCAAATCGTTGTAGCGCTTGGCATCGTAGTCGGAATTCAATTCCCGCAAGGATTCATCAAGCACTCTGCTAAAACGTTCCATATCGTCTGGAAATTGTGCAAATCCAATCAACCATTCGTGCGCCCCCTTTTCTTTCTGATCCATATAGACGGGCGCCACGGTGTACTCGCGGATTTGTGCATTCGTTTTCGCGCAGGCTCTGGCAATCGCCATTTCTGCATTTTCGACGATCAACTCTTCTCCGAAGGTATTGATAAAACTTTTGGTGCGCCCCGTTATTTTAAAGCGATACGGTGCCGTTGACGTAAATCGAACGGTATCTCCCATGATATAACGCCACAAGCCTCCGTTGGTTGAAATGACAATCGCGTAATTGACCTCTTTCTCGACATCCGTTAGCGCCACGACTTTTTTCGACTCCTTACCGTCATACTGTGCCATTGGAATGAATTCGAAGAAAATCCCATAATCAAGCATCAAAAGCATTTCGTCGCTATTCACTTCATCCTGGATTCCGAAAAATCCTTCGGACGCATTGTAGGTTTCCACGTAATGCATTCCCTCAGAAGGGATCAAACGATTGAATTGCTCGCGATAAGGTTCGAAATTAACCCCTCCGTGCATGAACAATTCCAAATTTGGCCAAACTTCCTTTAAATTGTCGGCGCCTGAAATTTCCAAAATACGATTTGCGAGAACCATTGTCCAACTTGGAACACCTGCTATAATGTACACGTCCTGCTCCATCGTGGAACGCGCCATTTTCTCAATTTTCGTTTCCCATTCGCTCAAAAGGGCAATTTCCTTTGCAGGCGTTCTTCGAATTTCGGCCCACCACGGTAAATTTTTAAGAATTATCGCTGACAAATCACCCGAGTAAGAATCTGGTGTTGCTGGATTGGGATTGATTTGCGCGCTCCCCCCAATGATTAAATGCTTTCCGTTGTATAATTTCCGATTTGGATGATTATGATAATACAATGCCAACAAATCTTTTCCGCCTTTGTAATGACAATCGTCGAGTGATTCTTTCGTTACGGGAATCAATTTGCTCCGACTAGAGGTAGTTCCTGAGGATTTAGCAAACCACTTGGTATCCGTAGGCCAAAGCAATCCTTGTTCACCATCCATTGTCCGATCTATCAATGGCTTGAGTTCCGTGTAATCGGTTAACGGCACATTTTGTTTGAACGTTTCGTAGGAGTTAATATCCTTAAAACCAAAATTGCGTCCGTACCATGTATGCTTTCCTGCCTCAATTAACTTCTCAAAGACTTCCTGCTGCACCTCATGGGGGTACATTCGAAACAGATCAATTTGGTGGATCCGTTTCTTTATAATCCAGGCGAAAATGGAATTAAATGGCATATACGTGAACAGTTAAGACAAAAAAAATCCTGCCACAACAGCGTTTATGGCAGGATAATATTTTCAAACTTCTATGCCGAGATTACCCCCAGATCAAAATAGAAGTAACCACACCCAGTAAAATAATAGTAATAATAGTACCTACTGCTGCTGTTGAATGTTCAAAAAAATTATCCGACATAACTCAAGTTTTTTTTCAAAGGTAACAAAAAATGAAAAAACGTCGCTATCAAAGTTGTTAATGCAATAATAATTCTCGGTATTGATTCCTTAACGATTGGCTAACAGCTAAGTTGCTTCTTGGCAGTACTCTTGTAATACGATTTAACAACTATGAAAGCTACAAGCGCACAACCGATACAAGAATCACTGGAAAACTTCCGAATCCCACGACTATATTCGATTGGAAGCACAAAAAAAACGCGTCAACAGGAAACCTTGCTGAAATTGCTCTCACAAGCGAAGATGACAGAGTTTGGAATGGTACATGATTTTAAACAAATTCAACGGGATGCCGATCCTATCGAAGCCTTCAAAAGACAAGTTCCTTTAACGAATTACGAATCCTTCTACGATCAGTGGATTTCCAGAGCCTTGACCTATGAATCCGATTTGATCTGGCCAGGACGCATCAAATATTTTGCGCTTTCATCAGGAACGACAAAAGGAGGCAGCAAGTACATTCCTGTGAGCGATCAAATGCTACGTCAATTCAAAAAAACATCGTTTCAGCAAGTCGCAGAACTTTCGACAATATTACCGAGAGGTGCTATGCTTCAATCCAAAGCGCTTATTGTTGGTGGGTCAACGAGTTTGAAATATCAGGACAATGTTAAAATCGGTGATCTCAGTGGTATTCTTGCCAAAGACAAATCGTGGTTGTATTCGTCCGTTTCGAAACCAGGCAAGAAAATCGGTCAAATGACGGATTGGGAAGAAAAAATGAAAGCAATCGTTGAAAAAGCACCTAAATGGAATATTGGTGTGATCGCAGGCGTGCCGTCCTGGGTTTCGTTATTGTTGGACCGTATTGTGCGACACCATCAACTGAAGTCTATTCACGATATCTGGCCAAATCTCCAATTATATGTTCACGGCGGTGTTTTCTTAGATCCCTACAAAGACAAAATTGACAAATTGTGCAGCAAACCGTTGTTGTATCAAAACACGTATTTGGCGAGCGAAGGTTATTTTGGCTATCAGAAATCGCTGACCTCAGGCTCGATGGAACTGCTTTCAAAACACGGTGTCTTTTTCGAATTTGTAGACTCTAGTCAGTTCGAAGCACTCCGCTACAAAATGTTCGATACCATTCACACAGTTACTCTCGATCAAGTGGTTCCGAACGAAACCTACGCCATGGTGGTTACTACATGTTCAGGTCTGTGGCGCTATTGTCTGGGCGATATCATAACTTTTGACGATACTTCGAAAGGTTCGTTCAAATTAGTTGGTCGTCTTTCGTACAATCTGAATATTTGCGGGGAACACCTCTCCGAAGAACAATTATCTCTGGCAATCACAGAATCTGGACGTCGATTTTCAACGGAAATCCACGAATTCTGCGCGTATCCCAATCGCAAAAACGGGCGTCACGAATGGTACATTGGCGTGGATCGGTCAATTTCTGAATCGGAGTTTGAAGCCTATCTGGACGAGCGACTGAAGCAGTTGAATGACGACTACCGCACTTCCCGCACCTATTTAATGAAGCGTCCAAAGGTCAAGGTTCTTCCCGTTCAGAAGTTTTATGAATTTATGAGTGTAAACGATCGGATCGGAGCACAGTGCAAATTCCCCCGCGTGATGAGCGAAAAATTGATCCGTGAATGGGAAGCGTTTCTTTCAAGTGGCAACACGTTTCTAAACGATCTGGAATTTGAAGTATAAAAATATCCT
>JBNKGN010000105.1:0-9889 GCA_050289845.1 Crocinitomicaceae bacterium
GGATTGAGTGATTTTACACGGTTGATTTGTCCTTTGAAATAATTGGTAAATCCACGTACTGAAGCACTGTCTTTGAAGAAGGGAACGGAATTTCCACCAAATTGCAAAATGACCAGTTTCGTGTTCAATTCTTGATACATCGGTTGGGCGGTGGCTGAATTTAGTTTTCCGAAAACCGTCCCACTCGATCCGCGCATTCCTATATTGGACATCTGCACACCATAATCGCCTTCAAGGGAGAAAGCACAAATATTCGGACTGACTTTTCCAACGAATTCGTACTTCAATTTCCCTGGAGTAGCAGGAAAACTCAAAGAGACAGTATGCTGCGCTCTATCGGCGATCAAATCCTGCTCATGAATAAGAGTGCCGTTTTGATACACGTTTAGTTTTACAGGAACCCGACAATCGTTGTAGTGCATGCGCACATTATTGTACTCCTTTGCTCGTGCATACGCCGACCCCGAAGGCTGAAATTCGATCCATCCCGTCTGAACTTTCATGGTGTCCAACTTCACGGAATCGTCGTATTCTGGAGTGAATCGCGAAGCAGAAGCCATGACCCCATATTTACCGCTTTTCAACGAAGATCCTCCAAAACACGTATAGCGCTGAAAATTTTCTGAAAAAGATTGTTTGAATGTGACCGTACTGTAAACATTTGTGGCGGGAATCAACCCAGGACCAAATCCACCAAATTGATTTTGAATTCGCTGACGAATAAAGCCTGTCATGCGATCACCTTCGATCTGTGAATCACCGTAGTGAAGAATAGAAATTTTTTGTTTGTTCGCGGCAACAGCATCCAGTGCTTTAAAAAAGGCAATCAGATTTTCCCGACCAGCGTCGTTCATTTGCAATTCCGTCGAAGCCGTTTCATTCAATTCGCCACCACTAGGGGCTCCAAAACCTCCATTCGATCCATTGACGTGTTGCAGAGGTGGATCGTCCATCATAGAAGTGTCAACGTCGGCTACAATCTCCGCGATGTCCGCTTTCTCTTGTTTAACAGGGTGAATTAATTTCTCGAACGTCAAAAACTTCCACTTGTGCCCACCATAATTCCACCCATCTTCGGGAACGAAATAGGTGATAGCGAACATCCCTGCTAAAATAGCAACGAGAAATAGAGATATGGTACTTGCTTTAACTGGCTTCACTGGATGATTAAAGTAGCGTAAAATTAAGGAGAGAATTGGAACGCAATGAGCCAAAGGACAATTATTTATTAAGAATTAACACGTTAAAACTTAGAATAGCACTTTGGGAGCTTGAATGACGGTCGGAAAAGGAAGAAAATCGAGGTTGTGGCGCCCAATTTTCAATTTCTAATGGGATATCGAAGATTGCGCGGACAAAGCCGTATTTTTGCTCTATGGAAAAGTATACCAACGCACTCATTGAAGCTTCATCACCTTATCTCTTGCAGCATGCACACAATCCTGTAAACTGGGTTCCTTGGTCAGACGATGTGTTCGAAAGAGCAAAAAAAGAGAATAAATTGGTTTTGGTGAGCGTGGGGTATTCTGCCTGTCACTGGTGTCACGTCATGGAGCATGAGTCTTTTGAAGATGAAGAAGTCGCAGCAATAATGAACAAGCATTTTATCAGCGTCAAAGTGGATCGCGAAGAACGCCCCGATGTTGATCAGGTATACATGACAGCCGTTCAATTGATGACGCAAAGCGGAGGATGGCCCTTGAATTGCTTCACGCTTCCCGATGGTCGCCCAATTTACGGAGGAACATATTTCCCCAAAGAACAGTGGATGAACATCTTGAAGTCGTTGCGCTACACTTTTGATAACGACCTCGAAAAAGTACTGGAATATGCGGAAAATCTCCACGAAGGCATTCAGCGGAGCGAAAGTATCGTTGCCGCAGAAACAGATGCACGTTTTGACAAAGACATTTTGCATGAACTCATCCAGCGATGGGCACCTTCTTTTGATCGCGATTTTGGAGGGAACAGTCGCGCACCGAAGTTTCCGCTGCCTTCCAACCTCGAATTTCTGATGGAATATGCGATACTTCAGGGAGATCAGCGGGTATTGGATCATGTGGAAACGACACTCGACAGGATGGCAATGGGAGGAATTTACGACCAGGTAGGCGGAGGTTTTTCCCGCTATTCAGTAGATATGCTTTGGAAAGTCCCCCATTTTGAGAAAATGCTCTACGACAATGGACAATTGCTAACGGTCTACGCAAGAGCCTACGCACACTTCAAAAAACCGCTTTACAAACGTGTTGTCGCGGAAACAATTGCCTGGTTGGAACGCGAGATGTTGGATGATTCAGGTGCTTTTTATGCCGCATTGGATGCCGATAGTGAAGGGGTTGAAGGAAAATTCTACGTTTGGAATGTGGATGAATTAGAAGCGGTTTTGGGGCGCTATTTCCCGTGGGTGCGACGGGTGTTTGAAATCAATCAAAATGGACACTGGGAGCATGGAAACTATATTCTATTGCGTCGAAAGTCGGACGAAGAGACATGCAAGGAACTCGATTGTACGCAAGAAGAATTTGAAGCGCAATTGTATCGAGTTCAGGAATTGTTGTTATCGGCGCGTTCGCATCGAATTCGCCCTGGTTTGGACAATAAATGCCTGACGTCGTGGAATGCCATGGCAGTGAAAGGATTGTGCGAGGCCTATGCTGTGTTTGGCGAAACGCATTTTTTGAATTTGGCGTTAAAAACAGCCCGATGGTTGGAAGAGACACAACTTAAAAAGGGGGTGTTACATCGCAATTACAACAAAGGTGAAACAACGATTGAAGGATTCCTGGAAGATTACAGTCATACCATTGATGCCTTCCTGAGTCTGTATCAGGTGACTTTTAATCCGAAATTCTTACATACGGCTACAGCTTTAATGGAAACATGTATCGCCGAATTTGGTGATTCGGATTCTCAAATGTTCTATTTCACGAAATCCAATACGAAATTGATCGCGCGAAAAATGGAAATCAACGACAATGTGATTCCGTCCAGTAATTCTGTGATGGCGCGAAATCTCTACTATTTGGGAAGATTTTTACACAACGCAAAATATTTGGATCGCGCGCGCACCATGCTGGGCAATGTGTATGAGGGTATGGAGCAATACGGTTCTGGTTACTCCAATTGGGCGATGCTCTTGTTGCACGAAATTTATGGACTTGCAGAAATCGTTGCAATGCCCGAAGCAAAAGGATTTGAGACTCTTCGAGCGGAGGAAATTCCTTTTGCATTGTACGCCAAATATGCGTCCGAAATTCCAATGACACAAGTCAAAGCGGATGCCCAGGATGATCAGATGTTTGTCTGTTTTGAAGGAACGTGTAAATTGCCAACAACCGATCCAGAAGAGGTGAGACGTCAAGTTATTCAACGGTGAACCCTTAATAACAATTCGTTTTGGCTGGAAATTTGATGGATGGGAATCGTTTCTTTTGTACCGTGAAGATAATTACCGTAATATTCTTGTGTTCGCTCCATTGCTTTGGACAGGTGTTGGACAATAGAGAGGGCAAGGCGTTTACTGATGCGCCATTTTTTAATGAAGCTTTCGTAAAGCAAAACAACCTGAAAGAATTGAAAGGTGAATTTTCGTACATGAAATCAGGAAAGGGCTTGGTTCCGATGAAATTCTATTCGTCCTATTCGTTTGATCGTGAAGGACATTTGGTGTCGACGTACGAAACCCGACCAGATGACGGAACGAAGGATACTTCCTGGAACCGTTATTATTACGACGACCACAATCAACTTATTCGTCATCAAACCACAAAAGGAGAAGGCTTACAGTCCATACATTATACCTACGATTCGCTTGGGCGCGTGGTGAAAGAGGTTTTCACAAGAGAAGTGGACAGCAACGGCGTGACGGTACGTTCCTTAACTTTCAATGAAGAGCGCATCGAATATTTTGATTACGACCAACAACTGAAACGCACCCGTTATAACAATTACGACCTTCCATACCTCGATGAATTTTACAATTACAATGAACTAGGCTATCTCGTGGAGCGTATTGAACGAGTGAAAATGACCTCCACCGTTTACACATATACGTACGAGTACAACGAACAAGGAAAATTGGCAGCGGTGCGAAAATCGAGCAATAAGGAGAAAGAATTTGTGGAAGAATGGCTCTTTTCCTACGACGATTTAGGCAACCTCAGTGAAAAACTCATTTATCGAATGGGGGTACTCAAAACCAACATTCAAATTATTTATAGTAAGAAAACCAATCTTCTTGAATCGGTGATTACCACTGAAGAACCGACAGGTTTTATGATGGTTTTGCGATTTCGGGATTATCAATTCTACGAAAACTAATGCAATCTGCCGGCGACGGCGTCTTCGACTTGTTCCTCCAATGTATAGAAGGTGCATTCCGTGGCTTTTTTGATTTTTGAAGCGTCGTATCTTTTGTCGCTAAACAAGTTTTTAACCGTCTCTTTGGTAATGGAACTCTTTCTGCCAGCAATCCCGTTAACAATACTTAGAAGGATTCGTGCGGCATTTACCAACCATTTTTTTACCGGTTTTGAAGGCGGTGCTACTTTAATTTCTTCAGCAATGGTTGTCATTAGTTCCCGAAATGATTGGTTCGATCCGATACACAAGAAACGTTCGGAATGTATCGGGGATTCCATCAGGGAGATCATGCAGTAAGAGACATCGCGGACATCGACGGTGGCGTTACTTCCTGGCGGATAAAAAGCCAGGCCTTTTTCGACAGTTTTGAAAATCGCCAGAGAACTTTCGTCCCAATCGCCAGGACCAAAAATCACACAAGGATTGATGATCACGGCATTCAGTCCTTCCTCAATGGCCCGCCAAACTTCACGCTCTGCGCCATATTTGCTCAACGAGTATCCCGAAGTAACCGATCCGCTTTTCCATTTTGTTTCTTCCGTGATTGATTCTGTGTTGTCTCCACCAATCGCAGCAGTCGAACTCACGTGGCAAAGTTTTTTAATGTTCGTCGCTAAACAAGCATTTACAACATTGAAGGTGCCTTCGCGATTGATCTTGAAAAGACGTCCGTAATCACTTGGGTGGAAGGAAACCAACGCAGCACAATGATACACGTACTCGCAACCATCCATCTGCTCTATCAAGAGAGAAATATCCAAAATATCTCCCTGTACCCATTCAATGGAATCAAAATAGTCGTTTCCTTTTTCTGAATTTCGGTATTGAAAGAGTTGGCGGACGCGTCCCAGGCGTTTTTCGGATCGATACAAGGCACGAACAGGAAGGTTTCGGGAAGTGAGATCGAACAAAAGTTGCGATCCAAGCAAACCAGTACCACCTGTGACAAAAATCATAGTATAAAGGTACTTTGTTTCATTCAACATAGCGCGATTCAACACTATAAAATCAAAATGTTGAATATTTTCCCTTGCTGCTTTTTTGTTTGCCGTGTTTGAATTATCATAGCATTTTGAGAAAATGATGGGTTGTCGTTACTTTGTAATATGAATCGCAACCTACTATTCATACTTCTTTTCGGTGGACTTTTTGTGTCCTGTACTTCCGAATATGACGAGCGTTTGGCTGAGGCTAAAAAGCTGCGGCAGCGTTATTTAATGGTAGAAGAAACAAACATGTTTTCGCCCAAAGAATCCCTGTTGAAAGAGTTAGAAAACATCGAAGAAGAAATCGATTATCTGGCAAAAGTCTCTGGCAACGAGCATACTTTTTTCAGAGATCTCGATAATTTCTAGAGCGCCAGGGCAATTGTTGGATCCCAAAAGACATCTTTAAAATTCACGACCTGGTCATTGGAAATTTGAATCCCTTCTGAGCGTAATTTTTGCTCCATTATTTCCGGAGGATGAAAATGCCCTTTTCCAGTTAGCAATCCGTTCCTATTTACAACACGATGTGCGGGTACGTCAGGCAGTACATGACTTGCATTCATTGCCCAACCAACCATGCGACTGGATCGCGGCGCTCCCAAATACGAAGCAATTGCGCCATAACTCGTGACGCGACCTTCAGGAATGAGTCGGACGACATCGTAGACATTGGAAAAAAAATCCTTGTTCTTTTCAGAAAGCTTCATGCAGGAAAAATAACCATTTTGATTCATTTAGCATTTGAGACAAACCTTTTCTTCCAGCTTTGCATCGTCTTTACGAGCCATTTGCGCTTCCAAAGAAAGATGGCTCCAAGAACGAGAAGCAATGGCCATAAGCGAATCATTACCAAAGTGAATTCTTTGATGAAATTCCAACCAGATGCAAACGCATTTTGGGTTCTGTCTGTATAGGTAATCGCCGTTTTCGCGTAGACTTTTGGGGAGAGCGTTTTGTACATTCGAATTGTAATGGTACTGAAGTTCAATTGATCGTTCAGATAGCGCAATCGTCCTTCTTTCGCTTCAATTTCCTCGGTGATTCTACGGATAGCATCTTCTGCCTCAATAACGTCTTGAATAGTTCCTGTTTTCGTGCGGAGAATTTCGATGTAGCGTTCGCGTGCATTGCGTTTCGTTTTTAAACGGTTTCGAATATCGACAAATTCTTCTGTTACGTCTTCTGAATTCACCGATGCTACATCGAGATGAATTGATTGTCCTTTGATCGCTTGTACCAAATCGTGAAAATGCTCGCTGTTTACTCGAATGGTGATTTCATTAGAAATTTCGTCATCCGAAGCCGTGCGCTCCATGTCCGAAATATACCCTGAATGTGTTTTGCATAATTTCCTAATCTTGTCAAAAGATGTGTTAATGTTGTCGACTGCGAACACGAGGTGCCCATACCAAATAATTTTTCGGTCGGTCGTCAGGTTCTCCTTAGGTGCGTCAGGAACGATAAAAGTACTCGTTTGATTTGCTGCCAGTTGAGCATCCATATTATCCGTAACGGCATAGGTTGAACCCATTGGAGCCTCCGACTTATATTCAGTAGATTGCCGTGTTTTCGTTTTTTGGGGCGCATTTTCAGAAACTTCCTGTGTATCGAGTGATTTCTCATGAGATACCGTATTTTCAGTTGTACCCGAATTGCAAGAAATGAGAAGGAGTCCCGTAAGAACGTAGGTTACAATATTTTTCATAATCATGGCTTTACTAGAAAGACACATGAATCAAGAGAAAGTTGGGAAACGGAGTGGTGAATTACTCTACAGTCACTGATTTTGCCAGGTTGCGCGGCTGATCAACATTGCAGTTGCGCATAACAGCGATATGATACGATAACAATTGGAAAGGTATTGTTGCCAATAAAGGCACCAAATGCTCGTCCGTTTCAGGAATTTCTATCACGTGATCGGCGATTGCTTTTACTTGTTCATCCCCTTCGGTAACGATAGCGATGATTTTTCCTTTGCGCGCTTTTACTTCCTGAATGTTACTGACCACTTTTTCATAGGAGGTTCCTTTTGTAGCGATCACAAATACGGGCATTTCTTCGTCAATCAAAGCAATTGGGCCGTGTTTCATCTCTGCTGCTGGGTAGCCTTCCGCGTGGATGTACGAAATCTCTTTGAGTTTAAGAGCTCCTTCTAATGCTACAGGGAAGGAACTTCCTCTACCGAGATACAAGGCGTTTGTTGCGTCTTTATATTGTTCCGAGATAAACTCGATTTTTGCATTCTTGTCCAGGACTTTTTGGACCTTACTAGGGATGGCTTCCAATTCGCTGATTAACGTGCGGAATTTCGATTCGCTGACCGTGCCTTTGCGATGTGCCAATGAAAGCGCCATTAAAGTCAATACCGTCACTTGCGCGGTAAAGGCTTTCGTAGATGCTACCCCAATTTCTGGTCCTGCATGCGTATAGGATCCAGCGTCGGTCACTCTGGAAATAGAAGACCCTACGACATTGCAAATACCTAAAATGGTAGCGCCTTTCGATTTCGCCAATTCTAATGCGGCCAAAGTATCTGCTGTTTCCCCAGATTGCGAAACGGCAATCACGATATCGTTTTCGTTGATAATCGGGTTACGGTAACGGAATTCACTGGCGTATTCTACTTCTACGTTGATTCGAGCTAGGTCTTCGAACAAATATTCGCCTACGAGACAAGCGTGCCAGGAAGTGCCACAAGCAATCATAATAATGCGGTTGGCATTGATCATTTTTTGCTCGTATTCTTTGATTCCACCGAGTGAAACCCAACCGTCAGTAGCGTTCAATCGTCCACGGAAACAGTCTTCAATAGAACGTGGTTGTTCGTGGATTTCTTTCAACATGAAGTGGTCGTAACCGCCTTTTTCCAAAGCCTCCAGGTGCATTTCTAATTCCTGAACGTACGGTGTTTTCTCCACGTCATCGATTCCGTACAATTTCATTTCTGATCCAGCACGAAGTACAGCGATTTCTTCGTCATTCATATAGACCACTTTCTTCGTGTATTCTACGATAGGTGTGGCGTCCGAAGCGAGATAAAAATCACCTTCATGACCAATACCAACGACCAACGGGCTACTTTTTCGTGCAGCGATCAGTTTGTCGGGTTCGTCTTTTGACATTACCACAATTGCGTACGCACCGATGACTTGTTGCAAAGCCAAACGAACGGCTTCACCGAGTTTAACGCCTGTATTTTTTTGGATGTCGTCAATTAAGTAACACAAAACTTCTGTATCAGTGTCACTTGAAAACGTATATCCTTTGGATAATAATTCTTGTTTAATGGCATCGTAATTCTCGATGATTCCATTGTGAATGATAGCGATGTTACCGTTTTCGCTACTATGTGGATGGGCGTTTTTATCGTTTGGAGCACCATGAGTTGCCCAACGCGTATGACCGATACCTATAACTCCGCTTGTGTCTTTGTCTTGTGTGAATTCCTCGAGATTGGATACTTTGCCTTGTTTTTTGAAAGTGTTAAGTCCCGATGCATTCAATAGTGCAACACCAGCACTATCGTATCCGCGATATTCAAGACGTTTCAGTCCTTTGATAATAATCGGATAGGCTTCTTTACTTCCAACGTACGCTACAATTCCACACATACTCTATCAATATTCGGTATAAACAATTTTAAATCGTGGTTTCATTTTATTCGTCGTCTCAGGACCATTGAAAATAATGCGGTCCATTGTATTAGAGAAGAGCAACGGAGATAAAATAAAGCCAGTATTTTCGAGATTTCCAGAAACGATTTGTTGTACATAGTTTCGAAGATCTATCGTAAACTCTTTGGTTCCAGCATTAAACAATCCGAGGGTTACTCCATCAGAAATGAGGGTGGAGTCTGTCGAACTTTTAAAAAGAGCCACACTTAAATCGGTTCCTGGTTCGAAGGGTTGTCCGTCCTGATATTGCACAGGAAGTACTAATGAAGCGCTATGAACGATCGCGTTTGAAGGAATGTTGTCCAATCCAGGTATTTTCAGTAACGCACGCGTTTTGAAGGA
Organism: Crocinitomicaceae bacterium; assembly: GCA_050289845.1. Taxonomy (GTDB): domain Bacteria; phylum Bacteroidota; class Bacteroidia; order Flavobacteriales_D; family Crocinitomicaceae; genus UBA4466. Next base: position 9,371 of record JBNKGN010000105.1, read on the forward strand.
TTGCGCATAAAATTCTTCTTGTCCCAGCGCAGGATTATTGATCACGGCTTGTACTTTGGCACTTTGAACAAAATCAATATGGTTGAAATCAGGCGTTGTTGAAGTGATCAGAAAATCATACGTTGTACGAACGCCGTTGACTTTGTAATAGATCGTCAATTTCGTATCGGAATCACTCATGTCGAAGTAGTAAATACCACCTTCACCTGATGCAAGTGCTCCGTTATTGGTTTTAATTTTAAGTCCTTTGAAATAGTCGATAAACGCATCGTTTGTGGCAAAAGAAGCAGGATTGTTCGTCGCTTCATTCATAAAACGCCAAGCAAGATTGGTATCCAAATGAACGCGTAATTGCGGTTCGGCTTCCGTTGTATCAATGAAAACGGGCAAACTAGGGTTCATGTAATATTGGGATTGTCCCGCCATCACCAAATCTGACGAACTGGACGAAAAATCGCAACGCCCCAAAGCGTTGATCGACCCAATTGCTTGTGTGGGTTGCGGGTTGTGTTTTGATGT
>JBNKGN010000106.1:0-9771 GCA_050289845.1 Crocinitomicaceae bacterium
CCTTTCAACACATCAAGTGTTTGCGGAAAAAGTGTTTCTGCTGCGAAAAATCTATTCTTTCCTTCCTTTACTTCGTTGCGGGAACGGCTGTTGAAGAACATGATCATGGCTTCGGCAGCGGCAGTTCCTTCATCCAATAAAGAGGCGTTTGCCAATTCCATACCGGTCAAATCCAAAATCATCGTTTGGAAATTCAACAACGCTTCCAATCGTCCTTGAGAAATCTCTGCTTGATACGGGGTATATGCCGTATACCATCCTGGATTTTCCAAAACATTACGAAGAATCACGGAAGGAACAATGGTTTCATTGTATCCCAATCCGATAAAAGAACGATAGACCTCATTTTTCGCTGCCAGATCGTTAATATGATTCAAGTAAGCTTGTTCCGACATCCCCTCGGAAATGCTTAATTCTCCACCCAAACGAATGTGTGCAGGGATAGTTTTCCCAACCAATTCTTCGATAGATGCTACTCCCACAGTATCCAACATTGCTTGCATTTCTGCAGCGTCAGGACCTATGTGTCTGTTTGAAAATCCGCTCATTGTGTGTTCAATAATTATGAAGTACAAATATACATCACTTCTGAACGATTTCGATGCGGAAATAAGTGAAAATTCTAACGTCGGATTCCGCGATTGTATCTACGCTTGTAATCCCGTCGGAAGCCCCCTTTGGAATTGATATAACGTGGCTCTCCAAAATCTCTTCGATCGTTTCGATATGGAAATCCTAAACCGAGATGAAATTCATTGGACATTCCTTTAATTCGTGCCAATTCACCCACATCATGATTGAAGGAATATCCAACTCTCAAAAATGGTGTTACGAGGAAATCGATTCCTGCAATAATTGAATTCTCAGTACGATATCCAGCGACCAAACTCCAACGTCCGTAGAAGGTGTTTCGAAGTAAAAGATCTCCCTGAACGGGTGCCCCTCGCAATAATTTGACCTGAATATTTGGGTTGAACGTGTAATTTTCTCCAGCATTTAAATACCAACCCGTAGAAAAATAGTAATGGAAACTTCGCGGTTTTAATCCGTCGTCATCACTAAAATTTGTTTGGAAAAATTGAGGTATTGAAGCACCAATGTAGAACATTGGCGAATAATAATACACGCCCGCCGTACCGTTAAAAAAGACTTTCGAATACCCTTGCGCAAATGCAGGATCGTTGGCTTGTGTCGTTTGTGTAGCGGCAAGGTCTGCTGCTTTAATTTCGATTCCCGCACCGACACCTAGAATCAACGCATTGGAATTGTCGAACAACAGGCGATAGGCGTATTGTGCATTGACGCCATTGTCGGAGTAGGCTCCTATTTGATCGTTGTAGAAATTTAAACCAATCGCCATATCCGCCGCCAATTCATATTGAAGGCTTGCCGCAAAAGTTCTGGGAGCCCCATCGAATTTGTACCATTGGTCACGGAAAATTAAATCGGCCTGATATTTTGCATCGATAGACAATGCAGCAGGATTCAAGAAACTCTGCGTGAAATTAATTTGTGAATAGCGTTGAAAATTCTGTGCAAACGCACCATGAGCTATCACCAATACTACTATTAAAAGAATCTGCTTCATGTCTTATCGCACAATTGTTATATACCCTTCCTTCGTGATCCCACCGACATCCAGCGAATAAAAATAGGTTCCCGCTGTTACGTCTCCTCCATTTTCAAAACAGCTGCCCGTTTCACAAGTGCCGCCCCAATTATTTTGGTAATTGTTGGACTGAAAAACGACTTCTCCCCATCGGTTCCATACGATCAATTTCCCAGTATAATCGACCAATTCAGGTATCACAAACCAATCGTTGATATGATCTCCATTCGGAGAAAACCCGTTCGGAACGGTAAGTGAAACAACGATGAAAACGACTGTTTTTTGAACGATACAACCATCGGGATGGGTGGCTATTAAATTAACTGTTTGGCTTTCTGTTCCGTTGAAAACAACTACCTGAACCGTTGAATCGTGCAATTGTTCTCCTGGTGACCATTCATACGTTTGAAATCCTGCAGGACCCGAAACTGAAACGGATTCACCCAAAGCAAGATAAATCGTGTCTTCCCAAGCAAATTCTGTCGCTTGCGAGGGAGTAATGGTGATTGATGCACTTCCTGTACAGGTCCCTTCAGTCATTGTTACACTGTATACTGTTTCATCTTCTGGAGCAACAACAATGGTATTTGTCGTTTCACCGTTCGACCAACTGTAGGAACTTCCACCCGTTGCTTGAAGGGTTGTGGTATTTATGCACGAATTTTGACCAACCACCTCAATATCGAATAGAACCACATCAACATCAATTGAGAACGTTGAAACGCAGTCGTTTGCATCGACAACACTTACCGTATAATTTCCAGACTCGGTAATATTCAAGGTGGGCGTTGTTACACCTCCTGTCCAACTGTATAAATTATAGGAGTTTGAGAGGCTCAAAGTACTGCTGCCTCCTCCACAAAGGGTATCGCCTGCGCTGGAAATAATGTTGTCCACTGGTGGAAGGTTGACAATGACCTGTATCGTATCTGAAGAAATACAATTTACAGCATCGGTGGCAAATACAATATATTGTCCTGATACAGTTGGCAATAAAGACTGTGCTGCACCTCCATTTGGACCTGTCCACATATAACTCACAAATCCCCCGGAAGCATTCACCGTTACAAGTGCATTCTTACACATTTCAATGGAAGATCCTTCGAGAATTTCAACGTCTATTGCACATTGAACCTGCGCAAAAGAAGAGGGCGACAAACTGAAAATCAGTGCGGTTAGTAAAAGTAGTTTCTTAATCATCTTTTTCGTTGGAGATGCAAAAATAGAGCAAATCAATAGGTATTAAAACTTCTAAAGTAAGGAGTTGTTAACAGGAACGAACGATTATTCAACATAACTCAATTTGAGCATGTTGGAATTCCCATGCGCTTCAATTGGCATAGAAGCAATATTAATGACTAAATCTCCCAGATTGATCTCGCCCGCATTTTTCAACAAGTTTTTAATGTCTGCGATGGTATCATCTGTGCTCTCCGTTTTGTCGTAATAAAATCCTTTCACTCCCCAAACCAAATTGAGTTGGGTTAGGATTCGGCGATTGCTTGTGAAGACGAAAATGTTCGCTTTTGGACGTTGAGATGCTACTTTATACCCGGTATATCCTGTGAAAGACATCGTTAAAATGGCCGCGGCATCAACACGTTTCGACAAACGCACGGCATTAAAGCAAATGGAGTCTGTGATAAATCGATTTTGATCTTTCTCTGGCAATTCTTCTTTGTTATACAAACCTTCGAAGGATTCAATCTCCTTAACGATGTTCGACATTGCGCGGATTACCTCAACGGGATATTTCCCTACAGAAGTTTCCCCAGAAAGCATCACCGCATCCGTTCCGTCAAAAACAGCGTTGGCAACATCATTCACTTCCGCTCTGGATGGCGTAGTGTTATTGATCATACTTTCCATCATTTGCGTGGCAACGATGACAGGTTTTGCGTGAGACCTACATTTGTTGATCAACATTTTTTGGATGAGGGGCACGTTTTGGAATGGAATCTCCACGCCAAGATCTCCTCGGGCAACCATTAAAGCATCACTGGCATTGATAATGGCATCAATCTCTTCAAGTGCTTCCGGTTTTTCAATTTTCGCAATCACCTTCGAATTTTTCTTCTGCTTGGCAATAAGACCTTTCAACTCCTCAATATCTGTTGCCGAACGAACAAATGAAAGACCAATCCAATCTACCTCGTGAAGAAGCGCAAACTCCAAATCCACCAAATCTTTCGGCGTTAAGCAAGGCATTGAGATACCTGTATTTGGGAAATTTACTCCTTTTCTCGAAGATAGCGTTCCCCCGAGAACCACTTTTGCAACGATTTCATCTTTTGCGTTGGTTTTTACGACCTCAAGCGTCAGTTTTCCATCATCCAACAATAATTTTTCGCCGGGTTTTACGTCTTTGGGTAGGTTCTCGTAGTTAATGGAAAAGCATTCTTTCGTTCCTAAAACATCGTTGGTGACAATTTTCACTTCCGTGCCGTCTACCAATTCGATTCCGTTGTCGGTCATTCTTCCTGTTCGGATCTTCGGCCCCTGCAAATCGGCGAGAATTGCCACGCTGTTTCCTGTTTCTGTGTTGAGATCACGGATAATGCGAATAACTTTCTCATGATCCTCATGCGTTCCGTGTGAGAAATTCAAACGACATACGTTCACCCCTTCTTCAAACATCTTACCCAATACCTCCTTCGAAGAAGAAGAAGGTCCGAGTGTTGCTACAATTTTTGTTCGTTTCATCTTTAAAATACCATATTTTGCGCGGAAGTTATTTCTTCGGGATCAAATGGATACACCCCTAAGATACTTGGCACCGCTTTTAATTCAATTACTAAATCGGCCGTCTCTATAGCCCAATTGTCACACAAAAAGAGAAAGAAATCAATGCTTGGTTTTTCAGGAATCAAGTATTTGCCCTGACATTTGTTCTTGATCAAATAATAGGTCAATCGGTTGGTTTCATCGAAATATTCGTACATCGAGTGACTGGATTCATTTCCCTTCTTATCGATTACGTAATAATCCTCATCGCACTTGGCAAGATGCAACTCCAATTTTTGATTGATTCCCCATGCCAAACGATAATCGCTGTGATGCGAGCAAACCCCGATCATCTCGAAATCTATTTCTTGATCAAGCTCAAGCGTATGTTTTTTCTTCTTTGCCATAGCTGTCACCAATACGCGAATTTAAGGTTTTAATGACGAATGAAAACGAGGTCATCAATAAGTTGTCAGTTAATTAACAATTTCGTGACCTAAACTTTTGAAATCGCACCTGATTTTTTCGTGTTTTCCGAATTGCGTTAACAAACTTTTAACAAAAAAACCACGCTACATCCCTCATAGTTATTGGGCTTCCTGTTTTGGCACACGCTTTGAATACTACTTCCACGGAAACTTAAATTTTAAAATTATGATTGAGAAAAAAAATCCGAAACACAGTCTCGAAAAAAACCGAGCAACTGTTTTCACCATCGGTTTACTCGCCGCGGGTTCATTTACACTGGCTGCCTTCACGTATGAATCGCCATTGGAAATCGAAGAAGCCAAAATTGCTTCCATCCATTCCGATGTCGAATACTTCACACAGGCCGTCGAAAAAGAGACTCCAGAAGTTCCAAAAATTGAAACGCCTGAAGTTCAAGACCAACAAGAACAGACGATTAGTCTGGACGCAACCCTCACTGAAGACATCTCGACGACGGAATCGAAATCGGATCAGGTGAAATCAAACATTTCGATTGAAGGTTTGAATATCAAAAAAGGCATCGGCGACATCTACATTGAAGCCAAAAAGGTGGAAAGTGAAATCATTCTATTCCCAGACGTAGAAGCTGAATTTATTGGTGGACGCGTTGCCATGGTTCAATTCATAAACAACACGATGTCGTATCCGCAAGACGCCATAGACATGGACGAACAAGGTCGCATTCAATTGACATTTGTTGTTGAGAAAGATGGATCTGTTTCAAACGTCGAAGTTGTAAAGGGTGGTTATAAAAGTCTGAATCGTGAAGCTTCTCGCATTATTCGCTCTTTTCCAAACTGGAAGCCCGCCGAGTCTGCTGGTAAAAAAGTTCGTTCCCGCATTAACATTCCGATCGTTTTCACTTTGCAATAAGTACAAAGAACCCGAATGAGTAATGAAAGCGGTGCTAATTTAGCATCGCTTTTTTGTTTATTGTGCTTAAATTTACGGGTAAAATAACGCATTATGTCAGAATTCAATTACCAACAACCTTTTCCTTTATCCGCTGATACTACGGAGTATCGAAAAATCACCTCCGACTTTGTTCGGTTGGAGAAATTGGGCGATCGTGAAATTCTCACCGTAGACCCTAAAGGACTGGAATTATTGGCAGAAGAAGCGATGCATGACGTTTCCTTTTTCTTACGTACGAAACACCTGGAGAGCCTACAACGAATTTTGGAAGATCCAGAAGCAACAGACAACGATCGCTTTGTAGCTTACAATCTTTTGGAGAATGCCGCAACAGCTCAAGACGGTAAATTACCCATGTGTCAAGACACGGGTACCGCGATTGTCATGGGTAAAAAAGGAGAGAACGTGTACACAGGAGCAAATGATCATTTGCATCTTTCGAAGGGAATATACAACACATATCAAAATAGCAACCTACGCTATTCACAAGTGGTTCCCTATTCTATGTTCGAAGAGAAAAACTCAGGCACGAACCTTCCTGCGCAGATAGATATTTACGCAACGAAAGGCAATTCCTACGACTTTTTGTTTCTCGCGAAAGGCGGTGGTTCGGCGAACAAAACATTTTTATACCAACAAACCAAATCGCTTTTAAATGAAGCATCGCTAGCTGCTTTTGTTCGCGAAAAGATAAAAGACCTTGGAACGGCAGCTTGTCCTCCCTACCATCTCGCACTTGTTATTGGGGGAACCTCCGCGGAAGCCAATCTCGCCGTTGTAAAGAAAGCTTCGGCAGGGTATTTCGATGCATTGCCAACAGAAGGAAATGCCGGAGGTCAGGCCTTTCGTGATTTGGAATGGGAAAAACGTGTTCAAATTATTTGTCAGGAATCCTTGATCGGTGCACAATTTGGCGGAAAATATTTCACGCACGATGTACGTGTCATTCGTTTGCCACGACATGCGGCTTCTTGTCCCGTTGGAATAGGTGTTTCTTGTTCTGCGGACCGAAACATTAAAGCAAAAATCAATAGCGACGGTATTTTCCTGGAAGCATTGGAAAAAAATCCAAAACGCTTGCTACCTGCCACACCTCCACATTTGGAACCACCAGTTGACATAGACTTGGATCGTCCAATGACAGAAGTCCTGGCAGAATTGAGTCAGTACCCGACAAAAACACGCCTTCGTTTGAATGGAACCTTGATCGTGGCGCGTGATATTGCACATGCGAAAGTGAAAGAGATGCTAGACGCTGGGCAACCAATGCCTGCGTACCTGAAAGATCATCCTGTTTACTATGCAGGTCCAGCAAAAACACCAGACGGAATGCCTTCAGGTTCTTTTGGACCGACAACAGCGGGTCGAATGGACAGTTACGTTGATTTGTTCCAAAGTCATGGGGGGAGTATGATTATGCTTGCCAAAGGAAATCGTTCGAAACAAGTAACTGATGCCTGTGCGAAACACGGTGGATTCTATCTTGGGTCGATTGGTGGTCCAGCGGCAATTTTGGCGAAAGAAAACATTGAATCTGTCGAAGTAATTGATTTTGAAGAGTTGGGTATGGAGGCGATTCGTAAGATTCGCGTGAAAAATTTCCCCGCATTCATTATTACGGATGATAAAGGCAACGACTTCTTTTCGGAATTATAAGACGTATTTTCCCGTTCGGAAACTTCATGGACACGTTTGGAAAAGAACGGCTGTTCGAACGAAATTCATTCACTAGGTTTGCTCTATACACATAGCAATTCAGAATGTATAACATTCTTCCAGAATAGCTTCATAGAGAATAGTGTTATAGTGATTAGTAGTTTTAGGTTAGGTACCCCACTCATAGCAGTGGGGTTTTTATTTTACGCTATTTTCTTTTCGCTGCACCTTCCTGTTATCAACTATTGAAAAGGATAAACTGTTACTCCAAAGCTTTTGGAAAGGCCGCTAGATATCTAGGTATAAAGCGATGATTTTTCATTTATCTATGCAATCATTCCAATCCCTACTCATCTTTTGGGTAAAAACTTCTATCAATTCCCGTTCGGAAAGAAATGAACAGCGTTGGGAAGAATAGACCTGCTTACACGAATTTGTGTCACTATGTTTGACCTATACACATAGCAGTTCAAGATGCCTCGCATCTTTTCAGAATAGCTTCATAGAGAATAGTGTTATAGTGATTAGTAGTTCTTGGTTAGGTACCCCACTCGCAGCAGTGGGGTTTTTATTTTTGTCTTAAACCTGTTCCTCCCTGAGCGCGAACACTTCGTTTTAAAGGTCGATTTGTATGAAAATTTTTTATTTCGGGCGATTTAAGCGCTACGTATATCTACGTAATTGATCAATCTGGAAGTTGAAATGAACAAAATCGTTCCTCCGACGAACATTCTGAACAAAGTCACACTACTGACACGCTTTTAATATGCTAGCATAGCATTAAACACCTGATTTATTGGGATCAATGGGATGTATGGAACTATTTCATCGTTTTAAACTGAAGCCCAAAGAAATCAAACGATTAAAGCAATTTTTTATTCGATTTTACGCACGGGCAGTGGCACCGACAAAAAGCGTCGCTGTAGGAAATTGCTAAATTATTGGTAGAAATTGGCGGTATGAACCCAAGCACTACTTACTGGAAATGGGGAGTTATCCTACTTATGGCGTGTGGTCTACTGTCGCTTGATTTACTCTATGCTATTGGGGTCTTCTGGGGAATCAATTACGTTTTTGTGATTTTTCTTTCGCTTTGGGTCGCTCAAAAGAAGGCACCGTACGTTGCCGCTGGAATTAGCAGCGTTTTTATTTTTCTTGATTTTCTTTTTGCCGAAGCAATTTTAACTCGGGAAACTATCATCCTCGAAAAAAGCATTTCCATTCTCCTGCTTTGGCTTATCGCATACGCTGTTGAACGCAAATTCAATCAAGTTAAAATTCGCTCTAAAAACACCAATCGTTTCTTTCTGATTTCCATTTTCATTTTTTTGGCCATGACTGCGCCGTTTACCATCATCTATCAGTTACAAGTCCAAAACATTGAAGATAAGTTTGTTCAACACGAGCGCGATGAATTACAAAAAAAAGTCAACCTGAAGAAAAAATCTTTAGAGCATCTCTTTACCGATATCTTGCTATTGCGAGACCTCCATAATGTAAAAGATGTACATACGCAAAAGGAATCTGTGCAACAGAATCTCGTCGCGTTTATGAAAGTGCGCCCTCAATACGACCAAATCCGCATTTTGGACACAACAGGAAAAGAAATTGTTCGTGTAAACCGGGAAAATCCAATACGTGTTCTCGCCGAAGACGAACTTCAAGACAAATCGAGTCGCGACTACTATATCAAAGCTACGGAACTTTCTGAGGGTCAAATCTATTTAAGCGAAATCGATCTCAATCAAGAACATGGAAAAATTGAACGGCCCTTAAAGCCCATTTTAAGAATTCTCTCACCGATCATTTTCAACAATGAAAAACAAGGGTATTTGGTAATCAATTTCCTTCCCTTTATCGACAGTAAAGCACCCCATTCAGACGATTCCTTCCCAATTCAAATTGCCGACAACAGAGGCTTCTTGTATGAAGGTGTCTCTGATAACCTTCTTTTCGGACATCTAAAAAACACCAACAGTTATTCGATAAAAAAAGCCATGCCTTCTGTATGGAAACAGATTTCAAATGCGCGTAACGGACAGCTCTATTCAAAGAGTGACTTCGTAATTTTTACGCAATTCAAATGGGATGAAGCATTCCCTGAAACACTTGAAAAACGCGTGAAGTCACCCCAACATTTCTCGGAAAACGCCCTTATTCTAATGAAGCAAATCCCAACTATTGTTTTGCTCAGAGCAGCGCATAAAAACGCACCACTTTTTGGTCTTACCTATAGTCTTATTTTGCTACTTTCTTCTATTATAGGGGTGTATATATTCAAAGACCGCAATGCAAGTGAAATCACCCAATTAAACAGACGAATTCTTGAACAAGAGATTCTTGAACGAAACAATTTGTTTAACGAGTTGCAAAAACTC
>JBNKGN010000107.1:0-9642 GCA_050289845.1 Crocinitomicaceae bacterium
GGACTTGCCTATGTCTAATTGCTTTGATACTTTGAGTACATCGCCTTGATGCAATTTTAATAAACGAAGAATTATTTTTTCATTAATGTCTTTCAAAGTCATATTGCTATTGATGATGTCGTCCAAATTTCTCGTGGTATTGAAGAGCAAATCTTCGGCGACTATTTCTTGACCATTGCACATAACACAAGCGAGTTCTATCAGGGATTTCAATTCTCTGACATTTCCAGGATAAGGGTGCTCCATGAGTTTTTGCATCGCGTTTTGGTGCAGAGAAATCGACGCGATTTTATTCTCTTTGCAATGGTTTTCAATAAAATGTTTGGCAAGTAATGCAATGTCATTTTCGCGTTCTGAAAGCGGTGGAAGATGAATTGGTATTCCCATGAGGCGGTAGTAGAGATCTTCTCGAAATGTGTTTTTGTCTACAAGCGCGTTTAAATCTTTGTGGGTGGCGCAGATTACCCTACAATTCATTGGGATTTTGTCATTACTGCCGAGCTTTGAAAATTCACGTTCTTGCAGTACACGCAGTAGTTTCACTTGTGTGTACAAACTGATTTCACCGATTTCATCAAGAAAGATGGTTCCGTCTTTTGCTTCTTCAAGACGCCCGATTCTTGTTTTGTCTGCCCCTGTAAATGCGCCTTTTACATGTCCGAACAGTTCACTTTCGATTAAATTTTCTGGAATTGCCGAAAGATTGACAGCAACGAACGGCGCCTTTTTTCGCTGAGAGTTAAAATGGATTGATTTTGCAACGATCTCCTTGCCTGTGCCAGTGCCTCCCGTAATAGACACATTGATTGAGCTTGAGATTGCCTTGTCGATAAATTTATAAATACCACTGATGGCTTTGCTTTTACCTATAATCGTTTTTGATAAATCGTATTTTACACTGACTTCGTCCTCCAATGTTTCGATGCGCGTTTTCATTTGACGATGCTCTATGATTTTTGCTAGCGTGACTTGAATACGGTTTTTAGCATCATCGTTTTTCACGATGTAATCAAAGGCCCCTTGCTTGATTAGGTTAAGAGCAGTGTTAATATCGTCTTGACCTGAGATCAGAATCACGGTTGTTTCTGGAGACCAAATTTGGATTTGTTTTAGCACAAGGTCACCTTTTTGGTCCGGGAGGTTGTAATCCAAAGTAATAATGTCAGGTTTGAATTGCAGTGAATTGTAAAGTTCTTTTGCAGTATTCACCTTTTTTACATTGTGTGGGTCTTTTAGAGTTAGATGGTACTCGATGAATTCCGAATACCACGTGTCGTCCTCGGCGATAACTATATTTACTCTTTCCATGCAACTTCTTTCGATAAAATTTAGGCAAAATCAAACGGATACCAATTAAAACTGTTTAATACTTCACAATAGATTTATCAAACCCCACTTATCGATTAATATCACTTGTCATGAAGACTGTTTATTGCTTTTCCAATTTGTAATTAAGGATCTTGTTTTCTGCGATTATTTTTAAGAAATAGATGCCTGGTGTGCCGTTAAAGGATATGGTTTTACTGTAAAATGATGCGCATTCCATGTTTTTGACTACTTGACCTTGACTATTTAAAATCAATAGAGTAGGCTGAACAAGCAATTCAGGGGAGTCAATTGTAAAGGTATTCGTGAAAGGTTGCGGGAAAACACGGAATGCGTCATTGTTCTCGTACGGAATAAAAATAATCCCTTCATCGTTGATTTTTCCATCATTATCTACTTGTAATAATCGATAATACCAGCTCTTTCGGTTCGTTTCGGCATCTACAAAAACGTAGCTTAGTTGTTCTTGCGTAGTACCTGCTCCCTCAATCAAGCCAATTGGTTGGAAATTGTAGGCATCTTCGGATTTTTCTAAAATGAAATGATCGTTGTTTTGCTCTGATTGCGTTTCCCACGTAATGACATTTTCTGATCCCTGGTTCTTTCCGAAAAAGCTTGTCAATTCAACAGCCAAAGGCACAAAAGTGCACGTTGAAGTTATATTGAGTTCAAAGTTTCCAACACTCGACGACGCGTAGCCTTCGACGGTAAGATAATAGGTTCCCAAGGTGAGAAATGTGGAAATAGAACTTTGGAGTCCGCAAGCATCGTCATTGCTCGCAAGTAGTGTTCCGCCACAGGGATTTGAATTTAGATACAAATACGTGTCCCATGAAGCACCATCGCAAGTTGTAAAAGTATAGTCGCCTTCGCAAAAGATTTCTATTTGGTAAGTTCGGTCGTTGGAAGCTCGGAAGTTGCAGTCGTTGCACGCACCTATCGTAGTAGAAGTCTGCACAAAACTGGCGGTTGTCATCGCGATAGAAGTGTCAAATCCACCGAGGAGAGGAAGACAGGGACAGTTTATGGTAAAAGTACCAGAGCTTGGAGTTGTGTTTTCGTCATCAAGGAGGAAATAATAAGTGGTGCCTGCTGTCAGATTGATGGTGTTGTTGGCAGAGGTGTAAATGTCATCTACATACGTCCAACCCAAGTCATCACACGCCCCTGTTTTGTAAAAGAGATCGACGTAGTAGTTGTTATTGGTTGTTGTAATGGTATAATTTCCACTTGTACTTGGTGTGAAGGTGAAAATTTGTTCGTCTCCAGGTGTGCCCCAAGGTCCGGGCGGGTTCCACAAGCCTGCTCCAGACAAAGCATAGCTCGTAGGAGAATCACAAGTGACATTAATTATACTGGAGCAAGGTGCTTGGGCGTGTCCCTCTGGAGATAATAGAAGAAATAGTACTACTGAAAATTGCTTCGTGCTAAGTAGTATGTTTTGTGCGATTGATTGTAATGGGTTCATAGGTGTGCTGATTTGATGATGCCATTACACAAACAATTCTATTGCCAATAAAGTTAAGTTGCAGTAAAACAGGATTGTACAAATTGCACAGCGAAAGAAATCGTCCCAATTTGGGATATCTGCCCCAAATTTAGACAAGAAGAATGCGATTTGTTGGAGGCAATCACCTTCAGTGCGATGGGAGCACTTGCTTAAAAACAAACACCAAGACCGACAATTAGCTCATAACGAACATTGGACGAATGACCGAGGAATTGAAAAACATGTTCGTTTCTATCGGCTTGCAAGCCACGTCCTTCGATTCGGAAATAGCTGCTCGGGATAGGTTTGTATTCAATTACAAGTGTTGCTCCAAGGATGTCCAAACCAATAAGTTCGTGGTTTTCGTTGAGGATAGGTCCTGAAAGAATTTCGTTAGGGTCGGCAAAGTATTCGCCTCGCGTGTAAATGGTCCAATCTGGTGTAAAGCGGTGTTACCATCGCCACCACCGCCACCTCGATACTTGTTCCAGCTGCTTGTTCCACTGCCACAGCCGAATCCTCCTGTACCTTCATTTATACCACCGAGTCTACCGCCATCAGCACTGGAAGCTTCTAAACCGCCATTTCCAGCAATTCCACCAGTACCTGCAATAATTGGTGGCGTATTATTTGTTAAGTAAGAATGCGTAAATGTTCGATAATCACTTGAAGTAGTAATTAGTTAATTGCTTCATTTTGAATTAGTTTCTCGTGGAATTGCAGAATAGCATTCATTCCTTTTTGATCAATGCGTTGGAGATGAAAAACGGTTTGTTCTAAACGATTTAAAATACGGTCAAACCCACCATTTTCAAATATTTTTCCTTCTTCTTTTTCGAATTTACCACCTTCGATGATTGCGTTTTTCAGGTCCTTAATTGATTCAATATTTGGGAGCGGGACAAAAGTAATTGTGTCAAGTTTGTCCAGATCCTTATTCAGAGAAAGCATGTAGTTTTGAACGCTAATACCGAAATCGGTCAATTGCAATTCCGTTAATTCTGAAATCGCTTGAATATCCCGTAGGTCTTTATAAATGATATTCTTTTTGCGGATCAACTCTTTAAAAATCCCCGCAAGTGTATCATATTGCATGTAAAGATTCATAAGATTGCTCTTCGATACCACATCCTTGCACAAAGCATAATGCACGGCACAAAATCGCTGATCCCATTGGATAAAGTCTTCAGAGAAATGTTGTTCTCTTTTAAGTTCAATCTTTTCCGCAACTTCATTTAATCTCTTTTTGTTGTATTTCACCCCATTGAAATGAACAACTTTTTCTTTCGAAGTCCCCTGAGCGATTTCTTGAACTTGCTGCATCAATTGATCTAACGCAATAATGGGATGCATGAGCAGTACAATCTCTTCTTTTAATACCTCGATCTCCTTCAAAGGTTCGGTTACTCTTGCTGCTTTTTCCGTGAGTTCTGTATAATTGGGAATGGTCAGGAATCGATTAAGAAACGTGTTTTTATAATCTTCCATGAGTCCTTCGGCAACTGATTCTTCTTGTACAAATTGATCGAAAACCTCATCTGGTGTGAAGACAATGTCTTCTTTATTCAGGTATTTTTTGTAGACGAGTTGGGTCATTTCCGTTTGGACTTTCTCCTTGGCATTAAATAGAATCCATGGTGATCGTTCATCTAAAGGTGCTTCAACGAATGGTTTTTTCGCATTATCTTGTCTTTTGTCATTGGGCGGGTGACTGGCATACATGCTCGTTTTTGAATTTTCAGATGTCGTGAAAAAGGTTTTTCCTCCACGCGGATCCTTTGGCAGTTGAGCGAGGAGCGTATCGACTTTAAATTTGCCTTTTTGAAGGTTTAAATCATGATGTACGAATAAATTTTGAGCAAATAGTTTCTTTTGTCCGGCTAGATATGCGTGGTTCATCGTAGTTTGCCATTTTCGATTGCCTTCATCCAATTTCCACAGAGCACTGATAATTGCATCGCTTCCTGCAACCTTTACGGCTACTTTATCCGCATTGAACTCCATTTCTCGAGATAGTAGGGAATACATTAGATTCAGTAGCAAATAGAACAAACGCAAAAGCTGTCGAATACACCAAATAATAGGGGTAATGATCCAAGCGGCAAATGACAAACGAATGTCCGTACCTCTCCATGTAGCCAAAAGTTCGTCCCATTTATCGCGCGAAAAGATCATATCGTGAATGATCGTATTTGCGGAAATAATGTAACTACCGATTTTCATACTGCGCTGTGCAAAATGGCCGAATTCATGTGCGATCACTGCTTTAAATTCCGTGAGATTCACACAGCTCACCAAAGCCATTCCGATGGTGAGTTCTTTGCGTACGGGAAGAAACAAGCTCAACCACGTGTTGGAGTAGGCAACGTATGCATTTACGTCAGGATCAACGTAGATGTTTTTGGGTTTCGGAGCCCCAGTTTCCTGACAAATTTGATTGATGAAAGCCCACAACTCAGGATTTTCTTCCTTCTTTAATTTTATACGGTTGTCGGGTTTGTGATTACGCAGTTTGAAAATAAATTTCAGAGTGAACGCCAGGAGCATGACGCTACCTGCAATTGCGGCTATTTTACCAATGATCGTAATACGGTTAATAGTTTCCATTTCGTAGGTAAAAGCGTAATACGTCAGGTAACTAAAACTAGCAACGAGCGCCGAAAATAATGCGAAGAACAAAACGATCGCGAATATTGCCAACGTCGCTTTTATCTTGTAAGACGCGGGTAACTTTGTGAAATCTTTAGAAATATTTTTAGGACTCTCGGGATATAGCACAGACATTGAAACGGAAATTAGAAGGTTTCACAAAAGAGAAAAAAAAGCGGAATATAGGAAAAAGTACAATATCGAATCGAAAAGTGGGGGATTTAACCTTCGATCGAAAGAAATGTTAAGGCATTAGATAGTGGCAGGATCAAATTTCTACCCAGCCATTTTTTATCGCTAGCAAAACCAATCCTACTCTGGATTTTGCATTTAATCGTTCGAAAAGTTGGGCACGGTAGCCGTCGATGGTTTTAGG
The DNA here is from genome assembly GCA_050289845.1 of Crocinitomicaceae bacterium. Classification (GTDB taxonomy): domain Bacteria; phylum Bacteroidota; class Bacteroidia; order Flavobacteriales_D; family Crocinitomicaceae; genus UBA4466. The sequence goes on from JBNKGN010000107.1 coordinate 5,841, forward strand.
ACTGAGGAACATCAATGCCGCAATTTCTTTGTAAGTGAGTTCCGTGCAGCAGAGTTCCAGAAATTTCAATTCACGTTCGCTGAAATCTTCCTTGTGAACCTTTGGTGTCTCCTCGGATTGGATCACATCAATTAGTTTTCCCGAGACTGTCTCGTTGTAATGAAAATTTCCTTTTGCAACACTTAAAATGGCTTGATGCAATTCGTGGGGGTCGACATCTTTGTTTAAATAGCCTTTTACCCCCAGGCGAATCATTTTGATCAAGGAATCTTCATCGCTCATCATGGTGAGAATCAGCACGTGAATTTGGGGGTATTCTTGGCGCAATTTTGCGGCGACATCAAAACCGTTCATAACCGGCATATCAATGTCTACAATGGCAATACGCGGTGGTTCGGTGTTCGCTAATTTCTCAAAAAAATCCTCACCACTTGACACGTCTATTGTAATGTCAAACGATGAATCAAGGGATTTGATCAACTTTATCAATCCTATTCGCAGCAAGCTGTGATCGTCGACTACGGCTATTTTAATGTTCGCGTCCATGTTTCGAATTTAAACGAATTTGTATCTGCGTTCCATGATTTGGTTCACTATTTATTTCCAATTGTGCGCCAATGATTTGACAACGCTCCTTCATATTTGTGAGTCCCGAACCTTTGGTTACGTGTTGCAGGTCAAAACCCATCCCGTTGTCGGAGTAATTAAAACTCAGGAGGTTGTTCTTTTCTGTGATAGCGAGGTGAATCTGCTGTGCTTTAGCGTGTTTGATCGTGTTGTTGAGGATTTCTTGATAGACTCGATAAAGAATCACTTCCTTCTCGGGATCAAGTGTCAAATCGCCTTCCATTTCGAAGAGGGCTTCAATGCCGTCTTGTTTGTTCAAGCGCTCGAAATCGGAATCAATTAAATTGAACCAACCTTTTTCACGAATGTTATCGCCTTTCAGGCTGGCCGACAAGGTTTTGATATCGCCAATCATCTGTTTGAGTAGCACGAGAGAGTCGTCGATCCGTTCGGTGTCTTCCGCATCAAGCGTATCCGACATCATGTTCAGGTTGATTTTTATCAAAGACGCGACTTGCCCTAAATTGTCGTGCAATTCCCTCGAAACGTTGACCAATGTTTGTTCTTTGACTTCATTTTCAATGTGCAGAAGTTCCTTTTTTAATCGTTCTCGCTCCAAGGTGAATTTGACTTGCGATTTACGGTAGAGGAGGACGAAATAAATGATGAAGGCAATGAGTAGAGCAAATAGTATGGTGCCAGCAATAACAGGAGCAAAATATTCGATATTAGGAGAACTTTGATTCATGCAGGGTTAAGTGATTTTACGGATGTATACATGGTGAGAAAATAACACGCTGACATAAACAGGTTGGAAGTTGTAATTAGGGTATATGTCCAATCTGGCTTAATTCCAGGCATCCACAAAAAACCATATATGAAAAATGTAATCGAATAAAAAGCAAGATTTCCAATACTAAACCAAAAAACAGGTTTATTTTGAAGTTTTTCTGAGTTAACAGTTAAGGCTATTTTTTTTAGACTGAACAGTGAACTTGAAATTGCAATCATTGAGAATAAAATAATTCCGATTGAATTGAATTTGTCTACCCCTTGAATAGCTGACAAGGTACTCATTGCGAGAACTAAAAATGCAAGAGTTATTAGCCAATAAAATTTTGTAGATTTTTTTTGATTAAAGAGGCAAAATAGGAACCAAGAGAATACAATGAGTTGAATTGGAAGTAAAACATGCGAAACGAGCATATTAGTTTTCAAAAAATATGCTGAGAAAGCGCTAGTCATCTCACTCAAATAAATGATAATTATATATAAATGGAGTATTTTATAAGTCGTACTTAAAGATGACCTTTTCGCACAGCCAAAAATAATGGAGATTGCAATTAGGATAAGATTAAGCGAGTAAATAATGTCCGAATACCAATACGACACAATTGCTGTAGGAATCAGCAAGAAGAGAGTGAATAGAATTAAACAATACCTTGGCATAACAATTACACCAAGGTATATAAATTTTTCAATCCAATCACTTAGATAGAATCTGGGCAGATGTCTGGACAAGGTTTGCTATACTCAAACCATGGATAGTCATTTGCATGATGATGGAATTTATATCGACCGCTCGCCTCTTTTCTAGCGATTTTAAGTACTAAGGTATATGCTTCAGGCTTTTCGGCAGTAGCATCCGAAAGTCCAAATGAGATATGCACCACATCATCAGAGTTCAGAAATTTTATCATATCTCGAATGTCATTCACATCAAAATTGAATCCCGTAATCGGACCGTTGTCTGTTTTAAGTCCAGCTAATGGTTTCCCCGCGTAATTGTTGATCATGGTATCGGCGTCAAGTTTGGCGATTTTTCTAGAGTGAACTGTTAATGTGGTTGGATCTTCTCCTGCAATTTCTGGTGCAATTTCAATCTGCTCAATAAATGGTTTAAAATAAATCATGATAAATAGTTTTAAAGTTAGACCCGCAATCTACATCGCCATTTCCAATCCACCAATTTTCCTCCTTCGATTTAGGAAAAATCCCTTTTTATACACAGGGTTTTGCCGTATTTGATTTCTATTGCCGTTGGGAATGCAATATGATGCTGTTTTTCTGTTTGGTTGGATCTATAGATATGTTTAGACTTGTACTACACATAGTACTATTCACATTATGAAAAAGCTTCGCCTCATTTTAACAGTGGCAGTTGTATTCACTGTCAATTCATTTTCTAACGCGCAAACCCTTTGTCATTCGGCTAGTCGTACTGATGCGGCCCTTCAGTATGCAGGTTATAAGTCGTCTTCTGATCCTGAAGCAGAATATCATATTCCTGTCAATGTCATTAGTTTTCCTGATCAATTCGGGAATTTTGAATCCTTGTCCAAGATTCAACAAGGACTCGATAATATGGTGGATGATTTTTCGCCGATGAATATTTTCTTGTATCCTTCTTGCGTCAATGAAGTGAATGACACTTATATTTCGTCGCTTTCTATATTATCGACAAATATGGAATCGTATACAAATACCAACTACGATTTCCCAAACGCGATAACTATTTTTGTTTTTGGACCAGCTCACACTGCATCGAATTCTTTCACGGGAGGTTTTGCACTCGGACCTGGATTGGGAAGGTATATTTATTCGGGAGGAAATTATCCGTACGAACCATTCGTTCGCGCTGTAGAAACCCATCTTTTTAGCCATGAAATGGGGCATATTTTTGGTCTGGAGCATACGTTTCGGGCTTCTAGTTCCACCGATCCTGTGGGACCAGGCTTTTGCCATGAATTGGTCGATGGCTCCAATTGCACCGATTGCGGTGACTATGTTTGTGGTACGCCAGCGTCCTATGGTTTGTCGTATTCAAACCTCCCTGATTGTAGCGAACCCACAGCAGAATATGACTTGAATGGTGATCTTTACGTACCAATAACGACCAATTTGATGGATTATACAACTAGTAGTTGTATGGGAAGTTTTGTGATGGGAAATGGTGATCAGTATGTATCGCAAGAGTCACGGATGAAGTTTTTCCTTGTGAACGATTCATGGCTTTCAGGATTGGAAATATTTTCATTGCCAACCACTATTTCTGTATGTGATGGGAATTTTCAGGCAATTTGCGGTCCGGAAAATGATGGCGTTTTCGAATACGATTTAGAATGGTACTTCAATGATCCAATCACCCATACTTCGGTTTTAGTAGGAACAAGCGGTGGTAAAGGTGGACATTGCTATACACCAACGCAATACGGCAGTTTTACACTTGTCGTAT
>JBNKGN010000108.1:0-9600 GCA_050289845.1 Crocinitomicaceae bacterium
CCTGCTCAATTGGATTTTGGGTCGCCAGTACAAAGAATGGTCGATCGAGCTCATGATTTTCACCTGCAATTGTAACTGAATACTCCTGCATCGCTTCCAAAAGGGCTGATTGCGTCTTTGGTGGTGTTCTGTTGATCTCATCTGCCAAAATAAAATTGGCGAAAATCGGTCCTTTTTTCACGGTGAATGCCTCGCTTTTTTGATTGTAAATCAAGGTTCCTGTGACATCCGCTGGAAGTAAGTCTGGTGTAAACTGAATCCGACTAAATTCCACATTGATCGCTTCAGATAAAGTTTTAATTGCAAGTGTTTTTGCCAACCCTGGCACTCCTTCAAGCAGAACGTGACCGTCTGCAAGTAAGGCAATTAGAAGACGGTCTACCATATGGGATTGCCCTACAATCACTTTAGCGACTTCTTCACGAAGCATGCTGATGATGGGTTTCTCTTCGGCGATTTTCTCACTCAAAATACGCAGTGCTTCTGCGGGGTTTAAGTGGTTGTTTACATTTTCACTCATATTCAAAGGTCTAGAACAGTCAAAGTTCATAAAGATAACTCCCGTGCACTTGATTTTGCTGTTAATTAATGTTAACATTGTTATTGAAATGGCGATGAATAAAGGGACAGCGGAACGGACTTGCAAGGAATGCAGTCAACGTCTTAATGGAAGGCGTGATCAGAAATTTTGCTCTGATTATTGTCGGAACACGTTTAATAATCGGTTGAACGAGGATGCCACGCGGTACATGCGTAGGATCAACAATATTCTACGGAAAAACAGACGTATTCTGGCCGAAATGAATCCTTCAGGGAAGAAAACGGTCGACGGGATCAGTCTTGCCGAAGAGGGATTTAATTTTCATTATTACACCAATGTCTACGAAACCCAAAAAGGAGCCGTGTATTATTTCTGCTACGAACATGGGTATCGAAAAATGGACAACGACACATATATGCTTGTTTTGAAGCAGGATTATGTGAAATAGCAGGATGAAGAATGCTGTAGAAGTTACTACAGAAAGGTAAAATCCACGTGGTAATGATCGTCGTGAAGTTCGTTGATGATGGGGGTGAGACTTGTCGCTAGGTAGATGCCGCTTCTTCGCAATTTCTTTCCAAATTCTGACGCGTATAGTTCGTCTTTCAAGTGGGTGTTGAAGATCACCTTGTGAATCCGCATGCCTCGTTTTCGTGCCTGGATTTCCAATTCCAAAATATGCTGTGCTGCAGTGTTGAAATCAATGGATATTTCTGGGTTTTCTATTGATTTTCCGTTGCGGTCGAAATCCAAAAGGTAATGCGCTGCGCCACGATCGTCGAGGTCATAACAGGGTTTGCCATCTTTTTGAAGTGGCATCATAAAATCAACGCTTAATCCATTTTGATGCGTGCGATGTGGATAAATTTTCCCTCCTTCTTTGCGTGAGAATTCCATTACGCGAAAGAGCCGATCGACTTTTTTTCTCGCCAATGCATCGTATGTTGCCAACGTAATTTCAACGACTTTGGAATGTGTAAAGGCGCGACCTCCTACATAGCTGGTTTCATCAAAATATTTGTAATTCGCACCTTCGAACGGAATCAATGTTGCGTTTTCGAGCGTGCCTCGCCCTACCGTTCCTTTGGAGCTGCTTTCAATGCTGTCGTTTGCATTTTCTTGATAGAATTTTTCGACGGCTGAAAGTTCTATTTGGGTTTCTTCGACTGAAATAGTATGGTCTTCGCGGCTCTCACAAGCCCAGATCAGGAGGAGTAATCCGATGAAATAGAATCGTTTCATAAGTCTTTGGTAGCGTGGAAAAGATCACTTTGGACCTGTATACGACGCTTTGTTTTTTTCGGTTTCGGAAAGAACAACTTCCAATTGAAGATGTTCGTTCAAATGCGGTCGAATCAAATTCCACGCCACAACGGCAATATTTTCCGTGGTAGGGATACGCGTTTTGAACTCTTCGCAATCCAAATTGAGGTTTTTGTGGTCAAAGCGGTCGCAGACCTCACGTTGAATGATTCCTTTCAAGGTTTTGAGGTCCATCAAATATCCCGTTTCAGGATTAATAGTTCCTTCGATCCAAACCTCTATTACATAATTGTGTCCGTGAAAATTGGGGTTGCTGCATTTTCCGAATATGGTGTAATTTTTTTCGTCTGACCATTCTTTTCGGTACAGTCGGTGTGCTGCGTTAAACGTTTCTCGGCGGCAAATTCGGATATTTTCGTTGTACATTTTTGCTAAACAAATTTCTTGCGAATGGAAAGGATCGTGATGTCGTCTGTTTGTTCCCCAGCTCCGATCCAATCGTCTAAGCGTTTTTCAATATTTTTTCGTTGATCTGGCAATGGCAATTCGGCATTTTTTTCCAGCATCGTCAATACCCGTCGGAAGGAGAATTTCTTGTCCAGTTTTCCTCCAAATTGATCTTGCAATCCGTCGGTAAATAAATAGAGTAGATGGTCTGTCGTGAAGGGCGTGTAATGGGTACTGTAATTTTTGAAGTCTTCCGGTGGACGATCCCCAATATGCTTGTTGTCGCCTTTTAACATGGTGAATGCGTCATCATGATAAACCAGGAATCGCGATCCCGCGCAGGCGAATGAAAGTTCGTTTGTTTTTTCGTTCAGGGCGCATACGGTTATTTCCATTCCGTCATTCAAGCTATTTGCGTTCGGATTTCGTGGAAGAATGTCGACCAGTTTTTTGTCCATTTCATCGAGAATTTTTCCGGGATCAAGAATACGATTTTCCTTCACGACGCTGTTAAGTAAATTAATCCCTAACAAAGTCATAAAGGATCCTGGGACACCATGGCCTGTGCAATCTGCTAACGCGAAAACGGTGGTGTCGCCGATCGTGTCCATCCAGTAAAAATCACCAGAAACGATGTCTTTGGGCTTGTAGATGATGAAATGTTCTCGGAAGCCGCTAGTGAAATAACGCTCGTGCGGCAACAAATTGAATTGAATCCGTTGGGCGTAACTAATACTTGCTGTGATGTCGTCACGTTGATCTTGAATGAGTTGTTGTTGTCTTCTCCAGACGCTGATATCACGGGCTAGTGCGATAAACCCACTGATGTGATTGTTTGATCCAGGCGCAAAAATGGTGGTGACATACTGACCGACCCACACAATATTTCCGTCTTTCGAAAGAATCGGGAATTCTTTGTAGGATGTGTTTTTTCTTTCTTGAAAATGGTCGCGATAAAAACGACGAACCTCCTCTTGAAAGTCATCTGGAACGATGCTCATCGAATCTTTGAATAACAAGTCTTCTTCATCGTAGCCCAATCGCTCGAAACACGCATCGTTGAGGAAGATAAAATTCCCATTGGTGTCGCATCGATAGATGAAATCTTCGGCATTTTGAACGAGAAGTTTGTAGGTGTTCTCTAATTCCATTTTTTCCGACACTTCTTGTCCAAGGATTACTTTAATGTCGGCCGTAAACTCGGTGTATTGCCAATCGATCCAATGCACCTGACCGTTGGAATTGGCCAAAGGAACAACATAATTTTTTCCGTCTTTAAAATCTTTTACGACATCGACGTTCTTGTATTTTCCTTCGTAGGGAATGAATTTATTTAAGGTCGAGATGTCCTTGTCAATCAATGCTTCGTGGGATACATCAATGAAATTAGAAATGTTTTCACTGACGTAAACAATTTTTCCCTGTGCGTCGAACGCTATCGCAGGAATTTTTCCTTTGTTGATGATTCCAGAAATGAAAAGCAGTCGCTCCAGAGAATTTGAACGCAGAAAACTGGTAAAAATCAGCAGGATGATAAGAACGGCATTAGCTAGAGCAAAATACGCTTTCGGGTAGACGGGATTTTCTACCGTCACCATCAACAAAATCGTTCCGAATAAAATCAATGTGGTAAAGGAAACCATGTCTCGAATACCATGCACGAAGAAGGGGACAATTATACACGTGATACTGATTCCGATGATATGAAATGGGTGTAGTCTTGAGAAGTACAATTCATAAAAGAAGTGGATTAAAATGAATATTATTCCAGCAATCAAGAGGCGGTTGAGCAAGAATTCCCTGTCCGTATTGATTACCGATCGGGAAGCAAGATAGAGTCCAGTCAAGCAGAAACTCAAGAACAATAAGGGACCAAGATGCAATTCAAGTTGGTCGTTAAAAAGCGGTCCAATGATGTGAGAGATGGTGGTCGCAGCTATTCCAATCAGAATGATGATTGGGACCATTCGCGTGTGTACCTCCATGTCTTTGGTGCGAATCAAAGAACCTGTGTCCAATTGGCGACTGTATCGAATGAGCAGAAAATTCAATCCGACAATAGTGAGGAGTACAAACAGAATGAGCCACCAGGATTCCCAGATTTTAGACGGAACGTTAAACTTAAAAATCGTCGAGGGACTAAAACTTCGCCCGTCGTAGGTGGCTCTGACTTCTAATTGGTAGTTTCCAGAGTTCAAATTCAGCAAATCCAAATAGTTGTTTTTCAACTGGTGCCACGTGTTATCACTTGCGCCTAAAAGACGATAGGAATAGGAAATTTTACCGCTTTTGGGGTTGTTAACTTTTAATTTGAATCGAAACGAATTTCGGAAATCCGCTTTGTTGAGTTCTGTTTCTCGAACAGAAATTAAAATAGGTTTGATCGGAGTTTTTAGTTGGTCCAGAATATCGGTGTTGATCAGGAAAAGTCCCTCAACTGTACCGACAAAAATATTGTTGTCGTTCTGAAATTGGGAGCGCATGTGTGTTTCATATCCGCCAAAGCCCGATTTTGCATCGTATTCGGAAGAGCTGATAATGGACCCGTTCCGATCGACTTTCAATATGTTGATTCCTCTGTTCGTTCCAACAACAAGGTTTCCAAGTCGGTCCGCGCACAAGGTGTAGAACAAATGGGTAGAAAAATAGTTTTCAGCACGTACTATGTGGGTTTTTCCTTGAGAATCAATACCAACCAATGCATGTTCCATCGTAAACCAAACCGTTCCGTAAACATCTTTCGTTGAACAGCCAGAATAGCTTCCCAGACTTTTGGGGAGTTTCAAACGTTTAAAGTTGGGCTGATCCTTTGCTGTATAGAGGATACCATCGTTGGTGCCAAAATAAATGTTTCCGTTACTGCCGTTTTGAGCCGTGTAAAAGTATTGCGGAATTGGTTTGACTTCTGTTGAGTTAATTCGCACCGGAGTCATGTTGCGCAAATGCACGCGGAACAGACCTTTTCCTGCCACACCAATCCACAAATAATCACGGTCGTTAAGGATTAAATTGATGTTCTCATTCTCAAAAAGCACGTCTTCAAAAGCGGCGGTATCTCCTTCCTTTTTATATTTCTTAACGCCTTTATTCGTGGCGATGTAATACGTGTTTTCATGCAATGCAACACCTCTGATTACGAAAGGAAATTCCTGAAACTGGTTGGAGTTAAAATTCCCTACTTTGGTGGTGCCGTTGAAAAAACTGATAAACACGTCATTGAAAACCGTTAAATACGGAAACATGATTTTGGGCGATTCATAAATGGCGTCTAATTGGATTTTCGTAAACGGTTCCAACGAAACTTTATAGATGCCGCGTATGTCAGAAGAGACCCAGTAGTCGCCGTTTAAATCCACGAAAATGGACACAGGATTTTCAATCGCCTCGTTGAAATTTCGTGGGATGATCGCCAATTTATTGTTAACGATGCGATACACCCTTCCTTTGTTCGTGATTGCTACCGATTTTAGTTGGCTGTTATTCGTGTTAAAGGAAATAATTGCTTCATCGGTGTCGAGAATATCTGTACTAGTGGATTCGTTTTGAAGTACGAGTTTGCCGTTCGAATTCGTGGATAATTCAAGCCATTTACTTCCTTTTTCATCGCAAAACAACCATTTATTTCGATTAAAATATCCGAATTTGTAGGGCGCTAATTTTTCAGCGGCTACGCCTAGTAATTGATGCAATGACTGTAGCTTTCCGTTTTTCAAACTAAAAATTCCTGAAGAAGTAAAGAGAATCACTTGTTGATTGCTAACAAGGTGGTGGTGTAATTGGATCTCCTTGCCAAACGAATGAATCAGTTTGATTTTTTTGCCTTGCTGAACGTAAATGCTTTTTTCAGCGATGAAATATTTGTATTGGGAAGTGTTGATAAGCGCTAAGGCATCTCCCTGATATTGCAATTCAATCGGAAAGCGACTGTATCTATTGGCTTTTGGAACGTAGGAGTAAAATCCTTTGTATTGCGATGCGAAAAAGAGGGTGTCTTTCCAATATTCAATTTGCTGAATGTGATGGTCACTGTCCTGCCCCTTGCTTCGCATTTCCCGAAATTCCGAACCGTCAAATCGGATCAGCGGCGTTCCATGTGTTCCTATCCAAAGATAACCGTCGTCTGATTGAGCGATTGTACTGACGGATCCCATGTGGAGTCCATCACGGTGCGTAAAATTGCGAAAGGTGTATAATTGCGCGTTCGACTCGAAAATAATTCCAAGAAACAATACCAAAAATAAGTAGCCGAGCGTCTTCATAGAGTAAGACAATGAAAATACTCAAATTCTCGGAATTGACAAGGATTTAATCGGCAATCACGCGAATTCCATTTTTGACTTTCTCGGCGATCTCTTTGGCTTCTTGCATGTTACTCGAAGCAATGGTGATATGTCCCATTTTTCGGTTCGGCTTGGTCGTTGCTTTTCCATAAATGTGAGGGTGTACACCAGGAAGTTGAAGCAGATTGTCTAGTCCGTCGTAGACTGCTGTTCCTTCGTATCCTTCGCTTCCAATGAGATTGATCATCACGCCGTTTCGCGTCATTTCTGTCGAGCCGAGTGGCATATTTAAAACAGCACGCATGTGTTGTTCGAATTGCGATGTGACATTGCACTCAATCGTATGATGCCCACTATTGTGAGGTCGCGGGGCAATTTCATTCACGAGAATGTCTTCTTCTTTTGTCAGAAAAAGTTCCACGGCGAGAATTCCCACCATTTCCAATTGATTGATAACACGAATAGCAACGTCGTAGGCTTTTTGTTCGATTTCCGCATCAATTTCCGCAGGAGAGAAAAGATAAGCAACCAAATTGGCTTCGTTGAATTCGCATTCTACTGTTGGATACACGACTGTTTCACCGCGTTCGTTTCGTGCGACAATAACGGAAAGTTCCTTCTGGAATGGCACCAATTCTTCGGCAATACTTGCTTCGCGGAAACAATGCTTGAAATCTGCTTCCGAGCGAATGATTTGCACGCCTTTGCCATCGTAACCACCTGTACGGAGTTTTTGAACGAAGGGAATTCGATCATGGAATGCAGAAAGAGCTGCGCCTGCCGGAAGAAGCTCGAACGGTGAAGTTGGAATACCGTGCTCCTTGTAAAACGCTTTTTGAATTCCTTTGTCTTTAATGATTTCCAAAACACGCGGTTGTGGATACACTTTTACGCCTTTTTTTTCGAGATCGTAGAGTGCCTGAATGTTTACATTTTCTATTTCTACTGTGAGTACATCTTTGTCGGTACCGAAAGCCATTACCGCATCATAATCAGTAATATCTCCCTTGGTAAAACTTGTCGCGATTTTAGCGCTAGGTGCATTTTCATCATTTTCCATGATATGCACATGAATATCAAAACTGATGGCTTCTTGAATGAACATTCTGCCAAGCTGTCCCCCTCCTAAAATTCCCAGGCGATGTGAAGCGCCAATAAGCTGTTTATCCATGCGGCAAAGATAAGGGCTATTCCGAAGAAAATCGTAGCTTTGTACCTTCAAAATAACTTTTCGTGATTCAAGTTTTAGACAAATCCTTCGAGATATTTATTACACGAGACGAGATTGATCGTAAGATTCAGTCACTCGGCAATGAGCTGAATACGCATTATTCAGGGAAAGAAGTCGTCTTTATTGCCGTTCTCAATGGCGCATTTATGTTTGCTTCGGATTTAATGAAAGCTGTGACATTGGACTGTGAAATTTCTTTCGTGAAAATGAGTTCTTATCAAGGAGTGAATACCACAGGGAAGGTGGAAGAGCTTATTGGACTCAACACCAACGTACAAAACAAAGAAGTTGTAATCCTCGAAGATATTGTTGATACTGGAAATACCATAGATAAAATCATTTCATTGCTAGAGGACTGTGGTGCTAATAGCATTAATGTCTGTACGCTTTTGTACAAGCCAGATGCATTTAAAGGGATTAAAAAACCTGATTTTGTTGGGTTTACCATTCCAAATGCGTTTGTAGTTGGCTATGGCTTGGATTACGATGAAAAGGGAAGAAATTTAGACGCGATATATCAAATTAGAGACTCAAAACAATAAGAAAATGCTCAATATTGTATTATTTGGCCCTCCAGGAGCGGGAAAGGGAACACAGTCAGAAAGATTAAAAGAAACGTACGGATTGGTGCATATTTCCACGGGAGATGTCTTTCGTGCCCTTGATCCAAACTCTGAATTGGGGAAATTGGCAAAAAGCTATTCCGACAAAGGAAATTTGGTTCCAGACGAAGTAACCATCGAAATATTGGAAGCAGAAGTGTCAAAACATCCAGACGCGAAAGGAGTTATTTATGATGGCTTCCCTAGAACGACTGCGCAGGCAGAAGCCTTGGATACATTCTTGCAAGCCAAAGGAACAGCTGTTTCTATGATGCTTTCACTAGTGGTTCCAGAAGACGAATTGAAAACACGCTTGTTGGAACGCGCAAAGGTGTCAGGAAGAAAAGATGACGCCGATCCTGAAATTATTCAAAACCGGATCGAGAATTACAACAAATCAACAGCGCCTGTTGCTGATTTCTACAAAGGGCAAGGAAAATTGCACGAAATCAATGGCGTTGGTTCTATCGATGAAATTACCGATCGTCTCTACGCGGTAATCGACGCAAAATAAGATATTAAGACTCCCACAAATGGCATCAGACAATTTTGTAGACTACGTAAAAATTCACACAACTTCTGGAAACGGTGGTGGTGGGTCTACCCATTTTCGACGGGAGAAATACATTCCGAAAGGAGGTCCCGATGGAGGTGATGGTGGCCGTGGTGGTCACGTAATTCTTCGTGGAAACAGTCAACTTTGGACCTTGCTTCACTTGAAATTCAAAAAGCATATCAAAGCAGGGCACGGCGTTCATGGTTCGGGCAATCTGAAAACTGGTGCGCAGGGAGAGGATGTATATATCGATGTTCCCTTGGGGACGGTTGCGAGAGATGTGGAAACGGGAGAGGTCGTTTTTGAAATTACGGAAGAAGGAGAAGAGAAAATTATTCAGCGAGGAGGTCGTGGTGGTCTTGGAAACAACAATTTCAAGAACTCTGTAAATCAAACGCCTCGCTACGCACAACCTGGTGAGGAAGGTGGCGAAGGATGGAAAATTCTTGAACTGAAATTACTCGCTGATGTCGGTTTGGTAGGCTTTCCAAATGCAGGAAAAAGCACCTTGCTTTCTGTGGTTTCTGCTGCAAAACCAGAAATTGCCGATTATCCATTTACCACGATTCGTCCCAACCTGGGGATAGTGAAGTACCGTGATCACCGTTCGTTTGTGATGGCAGATATTCCGGGGATTATCGAAAATGCACACCAGGGGAAAGGACTTGGTCTGCGTTTCT
>JBNKGN010000109.1:0-9587 GCA_050289845.1 Crocinitomicaceae bacterium
TGGTACTTCAAATCAATTTTCATTCCTTGTTTTCGATCGAGATGGAAGGTAGAATAACCACCATATTTCCAGGCTTTATCACCTGTTCCGTACGCGAAATAACCGCCAACGACAATGTTTTTCATCAATTTTTGTGAGGTTTCCAATCCTAATCCCAAACGGTACCTTTCGTAATAATTGTAGCTCACCAGTCGCGTTAAATCGGCATTTACATAGCCCAAAGGCACTTTCATTTCAGAAATAACCGAAAGCAATTTGAGGCGTTCGTTCAATTTCTCTGCTTTAGCAATACTGTCGATTGTTTCGTAGGTGCGAATTTCTTTCTCCGTAAGACGGTACTCGCGTTGTGCGTTCCATTCACTTTCGCTTTGTTCTCCCGCATCTTCTGCAGTATAGAGCGCAATGTTGTTGGAGCGTTTGGGTAGGTCGTCAGGATGGATAACAATGTTCTTAATATACGTTTGTGCTTTGCCGATTAAAACAAGTTCTGGTACAGAGGGAGCGGGTTGAATTTGACTGATCGAGGCGCTAAGCTTGCTCGGAAACCATTTTTTGTTATCAACAAAAGTGTATTCCTGTACAATGGTAATAAGACTTCCCGTGGTATCTTTGTAGGGCGAAGCAGTCACTTTTTCGATAGCATATCCATTTGTGTTGATGTACAAACGTCCTTCCATTCCGTTGAAATTCTTTCCGCTTCGAGGACGGAAATAAATAGTATACGTCGTATCCGTTTCTTGCAAGGTGGAGTCTTCGAGCACGAACAAATAGCGATTGATTCCGCCATACGCCAGCGGGTTGATGTACGGCACTCCGAGAAAATTGAACTCATTGTCGTAGAAGCTGAACGATTGCAACGTATTTGCCAATACGGAAAAACGAGGATCGGTGAATCCCGAAATTTTATAGGCAAGAACCTCCTCCTGATCGCGGCGCGGTGGACTAAATGTGCGACGCGTCGTACTTTCCAGAATGAACAAATGCTGTTGGTTGAAAAACGCGCGCATGTCTATCAACATCGAGTCAGTCGTATTTTCGGGAATTGATGCTAGTGCTTCCGGTTCAATATCCATGGTGAATTTACTGTAACTCTCGTAGCGAAAAGCGTCATTTTTCAACGGGTGGTTTTGTCTGCGGTTGTCAATCGCTTTTTTCATAATCCGATGCGCGGGATTTTCACCGGGAAGTACGATTATTTCTTCGACCATCTGTACATTTGGTTGTATGTAAATGATGGAATCTAGAAGCCCAGCAACCGAAATCAGCGTATCGCGATAGCCTTGGTATTTTAACACGAAAGATTGGGTGTTTGCGTGCAACTGAAATGCTCCGTCCAAATCCGAAATAAATGGAGCGCGATTGTCGGGATACACTTTCACAAAAGGAATAGCGTCTTCGGAAACAGCATCTTTGATAAAATAGGTGGATTGCGCGTGCACCGTAGAAGCGAGTAAAACGAACAGTAGAAGGAGTGACCGCATGAAGTAAAATGAATAATTATTTTGTTAACGAGCGTTTTGCGATTTAGTTGTTCAATCTCAAATTTACTATATTTAACAACACTGATTGACACACAATGAAGCAGACGCTCTTCTTACTTTTTCTAATTACACCGCTATTGCTCTTCGCGCAAGTCACAGACGATTTTTCCGATGGCGATTTCAGTGTAAATCCTACTTGGGCTGGAACCGATGCCGATTACATTATAAACGGATCGATGGAATTGCAACTCAACAACACCATTGCCGCCACGTCGTATTTGTCTACCGCGCATGGACTGGCAAATCTCGACAATAAAGAATGGCGCTTTACAGTTAAACAAACCTTCGCACCGTCGGGAAGCAATTTTGGACGGGTGTACCTCACCGCTTCTTCTTCAGATTTAAGCACGGATCCTGATGGGTTTTACCTTCTTTTTGGGGAAGCTGGATCAGCAGATGCAGTGCGCTTGTTCAAAGTACAAAGCGGTACACATACCGAAATCTTAGCAGGTCCAGCAGCACAAATTGCAAGTAGTTTCAACTTGGGAGTCAAAGTGGTACGGGATAATACAGGGCTCTGGGAATTGTTTATTGATGCCGCTGGTGGCACGTCATATACGCTCGAAGGTTCGGTGAGCGATGCAACGGCTCTAACAGGAACGCATTTCGGTGTTTATGACGTTTACACATTGAGCAATGCGACCAAATTTTACTACGACGATTTTTACGTGGGTGATGAGGTACTTGATCTTACGCCTCCAAGTTTGGTGAATGTAGCAGCGATTGATGCGAGCAATATTGACCTGTTTTTTGACGAAGCTTTGGAGTCCGTAAGTGCCAGTGACCCCAATAATTATGATATTCAACCCTTTCTTTCGGCAACGAATGCGGTTTTGGATGGTGTGAATCCTTCCATTGTTCATTTGACCTTAACGGCTCCAATGACAAACGGCAGCACGTACAATGTTTTCGCTTACAATATGCAAGATTTAAGCGGAAACATTGATCCAACACAGAACCTGCCTTTAACATATATACTACCTGAAGTCCCTGTCCCTGGAGACCTTGTAATCAATGAGTTTTTCTGTGATCCGTCGCCCGTAATTGGACTTCCCGAAGCGGAATTTGTGGAAATTTACAACCGCAGCTCAAAAATATTTGACGTAGAAAACTGGAAATTGGGCGATGCCTCTTCCGATGGAACGGTGCAACAAGGGTGGCTTCTACCAGGGGAATTCATCGTGTTGACTTCTACAGCGTTTGTTGACTCCTTTCCAAATGGTATCGCAGTAACCAGCTTTCCGAGTTTGAACAATTCGGGGGACAATATTGTGTTGCGCAGTGATCTCGGTGTGCGTCTGGATTCCATTGCCTACACCATTGATTGGTATCACGATGCATCCAAAGAATCAGGGGGGTACTCGATCGAACGAATCAATCCCAACGACCCTTGTTCCGATATTTATGATTGGTCGGCAAGTTTGAGTAGTACTGGAGGAACTCCTGGGGCTCAAAATTCCGTTTACGACAGTACACCCGACAATACCAATCCATCGATCGATCAGTTGATTGCACTGGCGCCGTCTTATTTGGAGGTGTATTTCACCGAAGGGATGGATTCTAGCTCTTTGGTAAATGCACTCGTATCAACGTCTCCGTCCTTGACCGTTCAAACGATTTATGCGTTGGAAACCTTTCCTTCCATGGCTACGATCCAATTTCAAGAAGTATTCACCCCGTCACAAATCTACAACATCACTCTTGAAAATGTGGCGGACTGCTGGGCGAACACGACGACTCTGGTTGGGAATTTTTCATTGCCCGAAGCGATCGCACCAGGTGATTTGGTGATCAACGAGATCCTCTTCAACCCTATCACAGGCGGTTCGGATTGGGTGGAATTGTACAATGCCTCGGACAAATTATTGGATCTCTATCAAGCGGAATTTGCCAATTTTGACAACGATACCATAAGTAACAATGATGTGGTGAATGATCATTTTTTAATTTCT
Source organism: Crocinitomicaceae bacterium (assembly GCA_050289845.1). GTDB lineage: Bacteria > Bacteroidota > Bacteroidia > Flavobacteriales_D > Crocinitomicaceae > UBA4466. The sequence continues at coordinate 3,494 of JBNKGN010000109.1, forward strand.
CCCGGCGATTATGTCGTCATCTCGGAAGATACCACGCACATTCTACAAAATTTCACAGCAGCCGTTCCTGGTCGTTTTGTACAATCGGATTTACCGAGTTATAGCAACGAAGAAGGCACGGTTTATTTGATCGTTAACGGAACCGTAATAGATGCTGTTTCGTATTCTTCGGATTGGCATTTTCAGTTGTTGGATAACGAAGATGGAAAATCGTTAGAGCGCATCGAGCCAGATGGTCCGTCCTCTGATGGGAATAATTGGCATACGGCAGCTGAGTCTATCGGATTTGGTACACCAGGTCGGGTGAATTCACAATACTATCCAGCGATTACAAATGGCGTGTTTTCGTACACGAGCGAATCCATTTCTCCCGATAGCGATGGCTTTGAAGATGTTTTACAAGTGAATTATCAAATGAGTGGACCTGGGTTTGTGGGCACGTTTACGGTCTATGACGATCGCGGTCGTTTAATTGCTACCGTGTTACAATCCGAACTATTGGCCACAGAAGGAACATTTGTCTGGAAAGGTGTCGCCGATGATGGTTCGAAAGCTTCCATTGGGACTTATGTTGGCGTATTTGAAGCATTTGATATTGAAGGCGGCGCGGTATTTGCAAGCCGAAAAGCATTTGTTGTAGCAGGAAATTTATGAAAAAAACCTATGTACTTTTAGTGGCATTGTTTCTGGCGTTTGCTGGACAAGCACAGTTTGAAATTGAAGCATTTATGCAAACGGATGTGTATGACATGAAAAGCGAATTCCCTTTAATTCGATCGAGTCAACGACCAGATGCAGCGCGGAGAATCAACCAATCCTTGCACTTAGAAATGCTTGAAAAGGTTTATCGAGATGACGATGAAGAGCGTTTTAGCGAAGTTTTTCCTAGCGAAGAAGCAATGTGGGGAGCCGCCGAATTTGAGTACGAAATCGTTGCCAATAATGCGAATTATTTCTCCATTGGAATCACCTGTTCGTATACGGGGGCATACTCAGAGTACATGACGCGCTACTTCAATTTTGACGCGAGAACAGGACAGCAAATTATGCTCGCGGACATTTTTGCTGAAACGCCATTGACGGATTTGGCCGTACGGGTGAACGATGCGATTGAACAACAAATCGTTGACTTTATGGGTGGTTTGGATCGAACCAACGAGTTTCAGGCGGAACAATATGAAATGTATTTGGAATGTTTGGAATGGGTGGTGGATAGTGATGAGCTAGCCTATTCCTATTATATTACAGATTCTACGATGGTTTTTGTTCGTGGCAGATGCTCCAGTCACATGATGGCGGCACTTGATGATTTGTGGGATTTTTATACCACCTACCCACTAGAGCAACTTGAGGAAATGATGAATGACAACGGGGTCGCTTTGTTATCAGGAGGCAAGTTGTCATTTGGAGAAAACGGGATTCCAGATTACAAAATTCTCGAAGGAACAATCGGAGGGAAGTACCCAATAACAGCGCAAGTACATCGATCGTACGATAATGTATATCGCGGGGTGTACTGGTACAACAAAGTGAAAAAAAGTATTCAATTGGATGGTACACTCACCGAGCAAACAGGCATGTTAACCTTATCGGAACAAGTCAACGAAAAAATCACAGGTGAAATGGAGCTAATGGTGTTTAGTGATGGTTCGCTGGAAGGCACCTGGACGGATAGTTCTGGTGAAACAACGATGGAAATTGTTTTGAAAATTGGAGAATAAAGTTGGTCATTCTCGCGTTTGATTAGAACAAACCAGAAGATCATGCAAAAAACAATTCTCCTCTTATTTCTGTCTGTGATCGGCTCGAGTGCGTATGGACAACAATACAAAACCGCTGTTGGAATCAAAGGCGATTGGTCCACGTTAAATGCCGATATGGCCGAGTTTAGTATCAAACATTTTTATTCAGGTCCCAATGCCGTTGAAATCAACTTTGGCGCAGGTCGGAGGTATATTTGGCTCGAAGGTCTCTATTTGTACAATCATCCATGGAAAAATGATTTGGATTGGTACGTCGGCGGCGGACTCGATTTTGGCTATTGGAATACCAATTATGACGGACGCTACGATGCTTCCACGCGTTCGGGCTTTTGGAGCGGAACTACAGGCGTTTTCGGATTGGAATACACATGTGGTTTTATTCCGCTAAACTTTACGTTGGATGCAGGTCCAACCATTCGTGCTTTACCTGATTTGGAGGTAGGCGTAAAAATAGGATTTGCTGCGAGATATGCCTTTGGAGCGAAACGAAGATGAAAGAAAATTTCGTGTCTCGCCAAAACTGTTGTGCCTTTCAATTGACGAAGTGGACACACAAGGCAATAATTTCAACGTGATTTACCGGAAACCGTGCGTACCATTCTCAAAAAAAGACCTCAACGAGAATGCTTCTGCGGTTGTGATAACGAGCGAAGTGGCTGCGGATACATTGACGTTTTTTGTCATGTTGTATTAATGAATGGTCGTGGTTATGCGAAAAAAACGACGACATCTGTGGGGTAAATTCTTCAATACAAGACCCTGAAACCATATTTTACACCCCGATCGTGCACAACGCATCTTTGATTTCGGTACCTTCGTCTTAAAGTTTGAACAATGTTGTCGCCAGGAGCAAAAGGATGGATTAATAAGTATTTCGACCTTGTAGAAAAGGGGGAAATTTCATTGGAATTAGACCGCCCAGATGACACGCGCAAATTGCACTTTATGCATTTGACGTTGGGACACAGTGGTATCGTTTTCGGGTATCCTATGCAGATGATTTTCGCGAAAAACCTGGACGACTCCAAATGGACCGCAGCGGAAAAATTGAAATTGCTCCTATTCGAATCACACCTGCTGGTGTACCAACAAATCCATGTAGACGAACCTTTCGAAAAAGAATTGTTTATTGAATCACTGACAGAGTTTTACCGGGATCATGGTTCTACATCCGTCGTTCGATTGTTTTCTATCTTCAAGAAAGAGTCGAACGAAGAAATGCTAGAGAGCGTACTTTCCAAACGCATTGATATTCGATTCAATTTACTCGACAACAAATGGTGGGTCAATTCTCTCAGCAATGCCTTTGCATATCTTGACGTAATTCTCTTTGACGATTTTGAGCACAAATTACGGGATGAGGCGATCAAGAATTACGACAATTACGCAGAGATCGCGCTGATGGCAATTACTTTATCGGCTTATTCGGATGGAAAAATCGAATCGAAAGAGGCCGATATGTTCCACGTATTTCTCGCAAGTGCTGATTTGCAAGACGAAGACAGAGATCTCGCATTAACACGGTTTAAAAAAGGAGCTTCAATGGAAGACCTTCCCGCAAGTGTGAACCAACATTGGCTGCTCAAACGATTTCTTGTTGATATCAGTATTTTAACCGTATTGACGACTCACGACGCTCAGGAAATTGAATTGGAATTTCTGGAAACGCTTGCCGAACGTCTTGAAGTGGATCCTTCTGAATTGGAAGATTCCATGCGAATGGTTGAAAATTTCATCTTGAAGAGCCGAGACAAGGTTGCGTACTTAAAAGACAGTTCGAAATACGATAAAGTCTACAAAAACTTTGCAGAGCGTTGGGCGAAAGTGATTTCCCGAAATAGCGATAAGTTCAAAACCGAGCTGCGAGAAAGCAAGGAATTGGTCTCGCTGATTAAAAAATCGCGTTCCGAAGAGCTTTCAAAAGAGGAAAAGGAGATGGTTAAAACGCAATTCAAAGACCTGGCCAAATCCATTCCAGCGCTGACCGTTTTTATGCTTCCAGGAGGAGCGATCTTGATGCCGCTGTTGTTGAAGTTGATTCCAGACATGATTCCCTCTGCGTTTAAAGAGAATGAAGTAGACGATTTGGAAGATCCTACTACAGGTTCTGAATCCAATCCGTCATAATCGTAAGGACTTCTGGAGATATCGTTTCGTCAATTTCTGCATATTCCATGACGCGTCCAGTTTCACTATGTTGGAGCAAGTGATTTAACCCTTCGAGCAGGTGTACCTCACAATTTTCATACTGTCTGAACGCTTCGGCATTTGCCATCGGTGGCACTTGTGTGTCCTTACTACCATTAATGGTGAGGATCGGTAGTTTCAATTTTTCAAGATACTCACGGGCTTCAAAAGCAAGAAATTGACGCCCCCATTCGTTGTTCAGAAAGAGGATGTTACCCATAATAAATTGCGCACGAGAAGTACTAGATTTGTCGAAGGATTCGGGTGCATTGTCGTATTGATTTCCAAGGACTTTTGTTAAGGAATCTTGTGCGATTTTAGGATCCACATGGAGAACGATGCGTCCCATTTCAGCGAAAGTTTTGCTGTTCCATTTGCAAAGATCTTCCTCACTTCCTTCTGCTTTCGGAATTAAATACTGTTGGCGCACCAAAGTGGCGTAACCGCTAGTTCCGATCGAGGCCAATTCGATGATAAAGTCAATCTTTTTGTTTTTTTGGGCGGCCATTAATGCGTGCATACCACCTTCGGAATGTCCGGCAATTCCCATTTCATTTTTCTTATACCCCAACTCTTTCCGTAAGAACTTGGCGCAGGCTGCTACGTCCGATGCAAAATCTTCCAAAGAAGCTTCCTGGAATTTTCCCGTACTTTCTCCGACACCTCGATCGTCAAAACGCAGGCAGGCAATCTGATTTTTTGCCAGATGATCGGCGATTACCCAAAAGGGTTGATGTCCCATGATTTCACAATTGCGGTTTTGTGGACCACTTCCAGAAGCAAGGATAACAATAGGTGTTTTTTCGTTGAACCCTGCAGGAATCGTCAAGGTAGCTCCGATGACAATGTCACCGTTGGGAATTAAGTATTCGTTGGATGCATAACTGAAAGGCGCCTGGGGTTCCTGAGGTCTGCTTATTTTTTGTAGCGTCAGTTTTTGTCGACTAAAATTGGCTTCCCATTCGATGCCGGATTGTGTCATATTTCCAACAATGCTCGAGTCTTTCGTGAATTTGCCTGTATATTTTAAACCGCCTGCGGTCCACTCAAAATGAATTGTAGAATCCACAATTGTAACTACATCGCAGGGGATCAAACTTTCTTGTTTGGGATTCTTAAGTTGTGCAGACAATTCGGGTTGCGTTTCAAGGATCAATGACATCTGCATGGATTGTCCCAAAACAATAAAATTTGAGTGCCAGACGCCTTCAAATTGGGAGAATCCGACCGTTGGCAATAAGAACAGGAAGAAAAACAGGGATTTCATATTAACTGGAGGATAATTTGGCAATTCACTTTTGGGTCGAGGTGGTCTCGGATAAACGCAGCACGCTCGTTCAATGCTTCGATGTTGAGCGGGTGCAACAACCCATTTTGGATTTTCTCTGCATACGCTTTCGGATCGTTTGCTTTTTCGGTCATTGCATTAAAGGTTGGGTCGTCTATAACGTTTTCGTTTGCCACAATGCTACCAGAAGTGCGCAAGGCATTAACCATTTTCAACTTAATCCCTGTGGCTTGTTCAGAATAAAACACATGCACTCTTGCTTCGGCACTGAGACGGTCCATTGCTGCTGGAGTTGGATTTACATGTAGATTGATTTGTAACTCCTTACAACGTTGCAACAGTGCTTGTGACGGGTTTTTTCCCGCAACTTTCAATGTATTTGTGAGATTATAGGGTAAAAACACGTGGGTTATCAGCCAAAGTAAGCCCTGTTCATTTTCAGGAACAGAGAGGTTTCCCTGAAAGAGGCAATACGGCAATGTGTTGGTTTCATAGTGCGTAGAAGTGTCTGCACATGCAGGCAATAAATGCACGTTTTTAATGTACTTCGAAAAATAATCTGCGTCTGATTGTTTAATCGCCAAAATGTGTGTTGCGTGGCGAAGTTGCCCCTCAAAATTTCGAAGTTTGATTGCTTCCGATCGATAAAAGCGTTTCCGAAATCCTGTCGATTGTTTCGCCAGGGCATCGTAATAATCGTGTTCAATATTGTGCATTCTCAAGAGTTTAACACGGTTTTTCAGACCTTCGTCGCTGAGGTAATAGGTTGTATGGAGTCCTTCAAACAAGATAGGAGCATCGTCTTCAAGAAGATTTTCTAACAGTTGTTTTGAAATGCGCGTTTTTACAATAAATG